>JAQBTV010000002.1 GCA_027624715.1 Pseudomonadota bacterium | reverse complement strand
GTAGCCCCCGCCTCCACCATTCATCTATTGCGGTATTTTGAGTGCCCAAATATGCTATGTTGTAACATTAAAAGCTAAAGGTTAGAGATAACCAGAGATAAACTGCGCGGTTGAACCCCTCGACTTTTATATCCTCTGGTTAACGTTTTAAGCTAAACATACGTAGTAGTGAGACTATAAGTCTTTAATGGAGCAAACGATATGGCCAACATAGAATCAGTTCTTAGCCACGCAGAGGAACATTGCCTGGCTCATGGGATTCGCTTGACGCCAAAGCGAAAGCAAGTTTTATACGAACTCGTGAAAGCGCAGAAGGCTCTATCAGCATACGACGTTATCGATGAGATCAAACGTGAGTTCGATGAAGTATTACAGCCAATGTCTATATATCGTATTTTAGAATTTCTCACCGAAAATCAACTGATCCATAAATTGAGCACAGCAAATAAATTTATTGCCTGTTCTCACATCACCTGTAATCACACCCATGAGGTTCCACAGTTTTTAATCTGTGGGAGCTGTCATCGGGTCAGTGAAATCAACATTGATAAAGCTTTAATGTCTACCCTCAAGAAAAATATACAGCTCAAAGGATTCAAATTAGTGAGCCCACAGTTAGAGATGAGTTGCTTGTGTAATGACTGTGCGACAAGTGTTAGTTCAACATAGAGATCAAAAGAATTTAACTGTCTCGCCCGCTGGAAAATTGACTGATAAGTTTGTCGTGCAATCGTGAAACGGTTTGGGTGCATGTTTGGTCACAACAGGACACGCATGCAATTTGTGGATCTGCAAAAGACATTCTTATTGCGCTGAATATTAGAATCAATGATTACGCAAGTAAAAAACCCCTGGGTAAACGCCCAGGGGTTGCAGCTTCAGCTAGCCAATTAGGCTTGCTTGTTTTTGTTGACGTAACCGTAAAAACGATTATTTCTTTCAATGCCTTCTGCAAGATAAACATCCTTCATCTCTGCAAGTTTATCGTGGCCTAAGTTTTCAAGGACATCAGCAGTGATGTTGTAGTTGTATAGATTTGCAGAATTCAAACCAAAGATTTGACGCTTAATTGCACTATCGTCCCCCCCAAGTTTTATCTTCCAACCCTGTTTCTTCATCATGTCCTCTGGTATCTCAAGGCGTCTCATAGCCTCGATTTGCCACTGGGGTGATCCGTACCAAACCGAGTCAGTACCCCAAACAACACGATCCGACCCCATACCATTAAGCATGGTGCCCACAATCGCAGCTGCAAAGCGAGGGTTAGCCACTGCAGAAGTCGCAAACGTGGTACCCAATTCACCATATACATTGCGTAGACCATGCTCTTGAACAAGGTTCGCAAGGTCCGTGGTCCAATCAATCCGCCCGGTCTCATCAAACTTCGCAAGATCATGAGAGGGGTCTTCTAAGAAAATTCGAAGCGCCCCATGATAAATCACGAAGTTAATACCTGGCCAATCCGTAGCGGCTTTCAACACATCATCAACAGTTGCATGCTGCCAGACACCTGGCCATGATTCTTCATAATCTCTCGGTAACAACCCTTTATGAATACAAATGGTATTGATGCCGGCGTTAATAGCCTTCTCATAGAACGGATACATTAGCTTCTCGTCATCAAGCCTCCACGCCGTATTATTCTTTGTGGGTGATAACGGGTCACCAATCGTATAACCTTTCCATGAGTCGGGACGATACAACTCAATGGCCTCATCCACCTCATCCATCCAGCCCTCTTTTCCTGGAGTGATGACTGAGTGGGCAAGCATACGCTGGCTGCCGGAAATATCGTTAACTAAGGCTCGAGCATCAGCCATTTGATTATTGTACAAAAGGTGCCAGCTTTCATCGTCAAATGGCGCGCTGGTGAGTAAAGCAACTTTCGTATCACTATCCATATAAATTTCTTTAAGATAGTTTTCAAACTTATACCGGGCAAGCGTCATTGGCTTCGATGCCATTCCAGGATTCCAATGTTCCAACGCATAATTTCCCAGCCCCATCAGTCCCTCTTTATCAAAATCATCACGAAGGAAGTGAGTTTGATCATCGAAAATAAACTGACTGGAGAGTCGTTTCGAGCGCTCATACGAGAACTCTTTGTCTGCCGCCTCTACTTCAGTCACGTTAAATACAGGACCAAACACTTCATTCATGGCTAAGAATGCTGCAGCGAATCCAGATGATGACTTAAGAAACGTGCGTCGATCAACACCTTGATGCTTTGACAACTTATCGGTGTACTCTTTAAGAAGTCCTTCGACTTGCTTTTGCTGTGCAGACTGAGGTGGCGGATTGTATTCGCCGTTAGAAACAATTTGAGTCGGCACTGGAGACTCAAAAGCTGCCCGATCTGCAGGCAAACAATCTTCTAACTCTCGGTCAGTCAGCCAACCAGATGGTCTTTCTGTCATACCCATAATTTTCTCCCTAATAGTTATGTAATCCTAGAAACACGCTTGCTAGCGCATCCCCTCTCCTCGTTACAAACTAACGACTACTTTTTATTGCTTTTTATTATCATTAAAATTACTTTTTAGCGCATGCCTGAGTCAAATAATGCGACCAAGCAAGTTTAAATATCCGACTAAAACTGGGAAATGTAAAGAACAATCATAGGAACTTGGGAAAATTAAAGAGATTATTCCAATAGGTATATTTGGGATATCTTTATACGAACAACTTTTCTCTGTTTTTATCGTGCGCTGCAATAACCACGTTAATGCAACATACGTCTGATAACACCGTCTCGGAGAACCAACCAATGATAAAGCGCAGCAAGAATATGGATACCCACCAACACCATCAGCACCTGCGCTAAATCATGGTGGATCGATTGCAAAAAATCACGAATAACTGGATCATTGGGACCCATCGGAGGTATTTTAAATAGACCAAAATACGTGACGCCATATTTAGTAAATTGTGACGCAGAAAAACCTACGATAGGCATTGCAATGAGGCATAAATAAAGCAGGCCATGTGACAACTTGGACATAAAAACCTGCCATCTAGGCACTGATGACGGCAGCGCGGGTGGTGGATTCTTGTGTCGCCACCATAATCGAACCAACATCAGTATTCCTGCTGTTAACCCGATAGATTTATGCAAATTAAAAAAGAAAGCTCGATCTGGATGGCCCTTGGGAATATCATGCATATACATACCTAGAGCAACTAAAGTCAACACGATTAGAGCAACCACCCAATGAAGCAGTATTGAGAACTTGTTATAACGCTCTTGTCGAAAAATCATATTGGCCGTCTCCCCGGTCTTATCGTTACAAAAAAATTAATACGGGCTAGCGTTAAAACTATACTCTGATCACATCAAAGTGCTAACCACCCATCAATAAAAAAGGCCGCCCAAAGGCGGCCTTTTTTTGTATTACTTCTCAAATCAAATTAACGATTTGCGATATACATTGTTACTTCAAAACCAAAACGCATTTCTGTGTACTCAGGCTTGCTCCACATATTCATCTCCTTGTTTGTTATTAATCGAGTGTTTCTGGCTAGGGTTGATTATCCATATCTCAACCAGCAAAGCAATTCAGACTTTTCTTAAATAAGCCTAATGAAAATCATTAGAATATAACCAAAAAATATAAATATACATTTATAAACATTAAGTTATATATCAAGCAAACCGGACTTCATTGCGACAATAGCCAACTCTGCACTGTTGGATGCGCTGAGTTTCTGCTTGATGTTGTAGAGATGCGTACCGACAGTTCGAGGACTCAAAGACATGATCTCAGCAATATGCTGCACCGATTGACCTTTGGCAAGCGCAATAAATACTTTGAATTCCTTCTCGCTCAAACTATCAACGGGATCCTTATCACCCGTAACCTGCTGCACGGCAAGCTCTTGAGCAATTTGCGGCTCAAGGTAGGTCTTACCACGAAAAACTGTTTTCACTGCATCTATCAGCACGTCCGCAGCGCTGCGCTTAGTAAGGTACCCAATCGCGCCGGCTTTGAGTACTCGCCTCGCATGCATCACGTCTTCATGCCCAGAGAGCACCAAAATTTTTTGATGAGCCTCCTTCGCCAACACCCGGTCAATAGCTTCTAATCCACCGATCCCAGGCATCGAAATATCCATAACCAAAACATCAGGCTTATGCACTTGAAAGGTACGAACAGCCTCCTCCCCACTATCAGCCTCTGCAACGACCGATATACCCTGAGATCCCTCAAGCAAAAGCTTAAAACCCATTCGCACGACCGCATGATCGTCAACGAGCATTACCCGTATCACTTCAGCCGCCATGCATCCCTCGAAAGTTGATTACATACCTTAATCACTGTCCACCTTGACCATCATGTACGCCGTAATGAGCGTTCCTGCGCTTGAGTCTGACTCAATCTGTATATCACCATTAAACGCTTGGACTCGCTCCCTCATCCCAAGTAGACCAAAACGCCTTGATTCTGATATATCGACATCAAGACCTTTCCCGTCATCTTGGACCTTAATCACGATCCGAGCAAGATTTGACTCAACCAGAAGATTAGAAACGGTAACCGATATCCTATTCGCACCCGCGTGTTTGGCGGCGTTCGTGAGGCACTCTTGTATCACTCGATAAACTGTAATATTGACGTACTCATCCCAGCGATTGAGGCTAATGTCAAAATCTAACTTCAGCTCCAGGTCAGGGTCGGCCCTACGATACCGCTCACATAGCTCTAAAATTGCATCCTCGAGACCCAAATGATCAAGCGCGCTCGGTCTTAATTCACGAATGATCGAATGGACCATGTCGTAAATACGAGAGGTCACCTCGACAATTGTGAGTGCATTCTGACGCGTAATTGACTTCTCATCAGAATCGCGATTCGCGATCGCCATGCCGATTGTTTTGATTGCGGTTAGATTCTGACCCATTTCATCGTGAAGCTCTCTGGCTATAGATTTACGCTCCTCCTCCAACTTCTCTTGGATAATATGCGTCAACCGTTTATTTTGCTGTAACTCCATCTCAGCAAAAATCCGACTTTTATAATCCGTCATATCACGCAGCACGCTGATTTGCCCCATCAATTGTTTCGTCTCAGGGTCCACAAGTGGCGCGACTGAAACCTCCACATCCACAACCTCACCATTTTTCTTAAGCCTTTGACTTTCATATTGCTCTATCTTTCGAGACGTTGACACACGTTCTTGCATCGACATATGTTGCGCAATGATCTCATGAGGCACAATCGTATCGATAGGTCGCCCTAAAATTTCATAAGAACTGAAACCAAATAACCGTTCCGCAGAGGGATTCCAAAATGACACCTTCCAATCTAAATCAACAATCACAATTGCATCACTCGATTGTTGTGCCACCAACGCAAGTCTTGCGTTCTGAGCTAGCGCGTCATGTAAGGTTGTTGCCATACGATTAAACGTATGCCCAATAACATTAAATTCGGGTAACCGATATTCGGGAAGCCTTGTCGACAAATCCCCTTTTTCCAAAAGCGACATGCCAGACAGGATCCCCTTTAACGGGAGCATCGCTCGACCCAACAGACCAAAAATAACCAAATTCAAAATGACAAAAAATATCAGCAATATCAAACCAAAATGCTTGAGATCATCCCAAGCGTCCAAGACCGACCTTGAGGAGTCTGGCGTAATAACAATTAAACCAAAGGGTAAATTAAGTCGGAAGCTTCGATCTCTGGGAGCCATTAAATGTGAAAACCACGCGGGCGCCCAACGACCTTGTTTGTACTCAGATGGAGGGGATTCGTAAACGAGCGCTCCTACTTGATCATAGAGCTTGATCTCATTTGCACGTACTCGACCGGCTTTTTTCAAAAATCTAGCAAGCCCTTCAACCGGATCAGTTCCTTTCATTAATGGGAAGGAACTCAGTGCAACAGACTCTAACAAATGAACCGTAACCCTTGTCCCAGCTTCTATCTCCTCATTGATTGATTGACGCCTATCGTCAATCAGAATAAAAGCCGTAACCACGAGGAAAATAACAGCGATAAAAGAAATCGCCACATTGACTCGAAACCTAATACCCATAATTCATGTGAAGTTGTTTTTTAAGCAACTCCATTTCATTTAATAGCGCCTCAGCGATTTTTGATTGCCAAGCCCCATGGCCACCGGTACCAACAATGTTCAACTTTGAGTCAGGCAGTGCCTCATGCAACCGATGAGCAGTGATTGGTGGACAAATCATATCTATTCCACCTTGCACAATGATGGTCCGATTATTTATGGATCGAGCCTTTTCCAGTAGCTCATCCTTTTCAAAAAAACAACCATGTTTGAGATAATGGAGTTGCACACGAGATCGGGCTAATTCAGCATCAGTTCGCGTACGCATTGACTCTTGTTTTTGATCCCCTACGTCACTGCCAATCAACATAGTCTGTGTTTCATATTCGTCCCAACGACGAGATGCTTCGCTTGCGAGTGCTTGATCCATCGAATTAACCCTAGCATGGTAATGGTCGACTAAATCACCATCAATATCCCAGGTTAATTCTTTATGCGCTTCAGGAATAAAACGCTTCAACTCATCGATGTACCAAAGTACCTCCTCGCGCGACCCGAGAAAAATTCCACGCAAAACTAGGGCTTCTACCACTTCTCCATACTTAGCAGCATAAGCCAGCGCTAGAGCACTCCCCCATGAGCCCCCGAAAATCACCGCCTTTTTTGTGAGGCCCAAAGTGTGTCTAATCAATTTAATATCCTCAACCAGATGCGCTGTCGTATTGTTTTCTGTTAATCCAAGAGGCTTTGACTGGCCACAACCGCGCTGATCAAACAAGACGATATCAAAGAATGCGGGATCAAAATATCGCCGATGATTGGCGTTAGTACTGCTCCCGGGCCCTCCATGCAGAAAAATAACAGGTATCCCCTCTGCCTGCCCGCTACGCTCCACATAAATCTGATGCCCATCTTTGGTATCGATTAACTTATTGAAGTACGGTTTTATTTCTGGATAAATAGGCACGTTTTTTATAGGTTTACAGAGATTAAATTTACTTCACCTCAATTGGAATAGTCACAACTGTAGTAGTCAACCGCTCAACCGGTGGCGCCGGAAACTCCCCTTTGTCGACCAACCGTTTAATTAATTTCAAATAGTAGTTATCAAGCCACTTAAATTGACTCTCTTCTGTAACTTTCCAGTCAATGATTTCCCCTTGATCATCAAAGCTGATACTAATCTTAAATTTTGCTCCTTTATGTTTCTCATCTACTTTTGAACGACCCAGCCTTTGATCTGCTTGAAGTAATTGCTGCAATGAAGCGTGCACTTGTCTACGATACCCCTCAACAGCTTCAAGTTCCAATTGCCTGTCAACCTTAGGCGCCACTGGCACCACAGGCTCAACCGCAGTCAGAGGCGCCACTGGCACTACAGGCTCAACCGCAGTCAGAGGCTCAACCGGAGCCACAGGCCGCGGAGGCGCGGCTAGATTGTTCGTCTGCCTACGCCTAATTGGATTATCTAGTTCTGGTCGTTGAAGAATTACCGACGATGTCCGCTTAGGAGCCTGCAGCACAGGTATATTATCGGGAACGCTCTCTTGCGGCACATTAGGAACAGGTGGAACGACCGCAGTCGACACCCGTTCTGATTGTCTTTGAGGCTGAATACTTCGTTTAGCGGGCTTAGGCGCCACTGGCACCGACGGAATAACCGGTTCGATCACCTTTTCTGGCTCTGGTTTAACCGTTTTGAAGAGCTCAGGTTCGGAAGTCGAGTCGATCTGAACAGTTAGAAAATCCCTCTGATCGTCAAACCTAACTTCAAATCCCGGCAACGTAAGAACGACGAGCACGTGCAGCAGTACCGATGCAAGGAGCCCCCAAAGCATTCCACTGTTGTGGCCATTTATACTCTCAACTGACATTAGTGTGCCAAACGCCTCGAATACTTCCCGCTGTAATCCCAAACCGTCAATTGATACGGCTTCAAACTAATGATAATCATGAGAACGATTTGCTGAATTTTCTACAGAGTATAACTGGCAAGACCTTCACAATCCTGTTGTCATGGAACTAAAGTAACTAAAAAGCTTGCATTGTGAGTAATGAAACTGTAGCGACATGGCGGCCAGGAAGCAACTCAAAAGTTGGTAACTGGTCCGTTTTAAAATTTTTTTGGAGGTATTTAACATGTGGACAAAGCCTGAGTATACCGAAATGCGTTTCGGTTTCGAAGTCACCATGTACATCGCAAACAGATAATTTCTGTTTCGAATGTATGTGAAGGAAAGCCCCTGTTTCAGGGGCTTTCCTTATTTAGTAGAGTAAACAAAGAATAGAGAGTAATACGTATGAGAGTAAGAGTTCTTGGTTCGGCAGCTGGCGGTGGATTCCCCCAATGGAACTGCAATTGCCCCAATTGTGATGGCGTCCGAAAAGGAACTATCAAGGCGAAACGTCGCACCCAATCCTCTATTGCAGTCAGTAGTAATGATGTTGATTGGCTTTTATTCAACGCCTCTCCAGATATTCTTACTCAATTTCAGCAGTTCCCTGAGTCACAACCGGCTCGATCAATCCGTGACACCGCGTTCAGATCCATCGTACTTTTAGATGCACAAATAGATCATACCACCGGCCTGTTCATGCTCCGGGAATCTAAAACGCCGCTCAACATTTACTGCACAGACATGGTGTACGAAGATCTCACTACTGGAAATCCAATCTTCAAAATCCTAGAGCATTACTGCGGCGTTAATTGGCATCAAATTTCAACAGAAGAAGGAAATTCCTTCGAACCAGAAGGTATATCCAACATCAAAGTCAGAGCCATTCCACTGTCGAGCAAAGCCCCTCCCTACTCGCCACACCGGCACGACCCTCATGAAGGCGATAATCTTGGTATTTTGCTAGAAGACATGACGACCGGGAAAAAAACCTTTTACGCTCCAGGGCTCGGACAGATTGAATCCCACATAAAACCATTTATGGAAGCTGCTGATTGCCTTATGGTTGATGGCACCTGCTGGACAAATGACGAGATGAAATCACTCGGCATCGCAAATAAAATGTCACTTGATATGGGACATCTTCCGCAGTCTGGCCCTGGTGGCATGATCGAAGTGTTGAAACCACTGCCAGCCAATAAGAAAGTCCTTATTCACATCAACAACACGAATCCTATTTTAAAAGAGGACTCGGAACAACGCCAACTACTCACAAAAGAGAATATTGACGTTGCTTATGACGGAATGGATTTCGTCGTCTAACTAATATCAAGATCTAAGAAAGGTTTTCTGTGCGCACGAAAGACAACACTCCTTGGTCAATCAAAGAATTCGAACAAAAGCTAAGAGCTAAGGATAAGAGTTATCACATACACCATCCTTTTCACATCGCGATGAATAATGGCGGCTGCACAAAGGAACAAGTGCAAGGCTGGGTTTTGAATCGCTTTTACTATCAGATCATGATACCGATCAAAGACGGTGCAATCTTATCCAACATGCCGGATAAAGAACACCGGAAACTATGGATTCAAAGGATTTTAGACCACGACGGCATTGGAGATGATGAAGGCGGCATTGAGGCTTGGATCTCATTGGGAGAAGCTGTAGGTCTAAAACGAGAAGATATAGTTTCCCTAGAATACGTGACACCTGGAGTGAAGTTTGCCGTTGATGCATACGTTAACTTTGCCAAAAGATCACCTTGGCAAAAATCTGTTTGCTCATCTTTAACTGAATTATTCGCTCCAACGATTCATAAAAAACGTTTAGACTCTTGGCCAGAACACTACCCCTGGATAGAACTTGAAGGTTATCAATATTTCAGAAAACGTCTTTCTGAGGCAAGACGCGACGTCGAGCATGGCCTTAGAGTAACCCTGGAATATTTCAAAACCCTAGAGGAACAAAAAGAAGCGCTTAATATTCTACAGTTCAAGATCGATGTTCTATGGACAATACTTGATGCCATACACGTCACATACGGCATCGGACCAGATAAAATAGGTGCGATAGAAAGAATGCAAAAATGAGTGAGAATCCACTGGTGCGAGATAAACGTCTCTCACTGCAAAAACAATTTAGGTTTCAGTGGGAAGCGACCCAAGAGTCCTTCGTTTTGCTATATCCGGAGGGACTCATTAAGCTACCTGGTAGCTCAGGAGAGATCATGAAGTTAATCGATGGGTCAAAGAGCGTTGACATGATTATTACTCACCTAGAGGAGCAGTTTCCAGGGATTGACCTCAAAAATGACGTTTTAGACTTTTTGGAGCATGCATATGAGAAAAATTGGATCCGTACAAACTAACCAACCCAAAGGGCCACTTTGGGTCAACGCTGAGATCACTTATAAGTGCCCGCTCCACTGCGTCTTTTGTTACAACCCCTTAGATTATGCGTCCACATTCAAATCTGAGCTTTCTACCGAGGATTGGCTAAAAGTATTTAAACAATCTCGTGATCTCGGCGCTGTTCAGCTGGGTATCTCTGGTGGTGAACCACTCATGCGAGACGACGTAGAAATCATGGTCGCAGAAGCCAGCCAGATGGGTTACTACGTTAACCTACTGACTTCAGGTATCGGATTGAACGAAAAACGTATTGCCGCTTTCAAAGAAGGCGGCTTGGGTCAAATTCAATTATCTTTCCAGGACTCCACCAAAGAACTCAACGACTTCTTATCCAGCACTAAAACTTTTGAATTAAAGTCGAAGGTTGCGAAACTAATTAAAGAGTACGACTATCCAATGGTACTTAACGTCGTGCTTCATCGGTTAAACATAGATCACATCGACCAAATTCTTGAAATGGCCGAAGCTATGGGCGCGGATCACGTAGAGCTTGCGAATAGTCAATATTATGCTTGGGCCTTAAAAAATAGAGCGTATCTCATGCCAAGCGCGGAACAACTGAGAAAAGCGGAAGAAATAACAAACCGTTTCCGCGAAAAAATGGGCAATAAAATGAAGTTGTATTTTATCGTTCCAGATTACTATTCCAACAGACCAAAGGCGTGTATGAATGGTTGGGGATCCGTATTCCTCAACCTTGCACCAGATGGTCTTGCACTTCCTTGTCATGAAGCAAGAATGTTGCCTGGCTTAACATTTCCTAATGTTCGAGAGCACGATATGGCATGGATTTGGAATGAGTCTCCAGCCTTCAATGCGTACCGAGGTGAATCTTGGATGCAAGAACCCTGTCGCAGTTGTGACGAGCGAACAAAAGACTTTGGAGGATGTCGTTGCCAAGCATTCCAATTAACCGGAGATGCGACCAACGCCGATCCAGTCTGTGATAAATCGCCCTACCACAATATAATCACAGAGCAGGTGGAACTCGCGCAAAAGCCGCAAACACCCGCAGCAGACGTCAAGCCCATCATTTTCTTCAGAGACGATAAAAACTCTAAAGCGCTGATCGCCCAAGAGAGCTAATTCATTGTTTTGCCTACTGAGCTCGTAACAGTCAATCAATACACTTGAACTTCACAGAATGATCCTGGCAAATAACCTCACAAAAGTCTACGGCAATCAACTTGCCGTAGATCAATTAAGTCTCAATATTCCGCAAGGACAATTCTTTGGACTTTTAGGCCCTAATGGTTCAGGGAAAACAACATCAATACACATGCTCTCGACGCTTATTCAGCCAACGAGTGGATCAATAACGATCAACGGTGTAAACGTTAAAGCGTATCCACGACAAGTTCGACGAGATATAGGTCTTGTTTTCCAAGAATCAGCTCTAGATCGAATGCTCTCCATCGAGGAAAATTTATATTTCTGTGCGGGACTGCATGGCATCAATAAGAATTCAATCAAAATACGAATGAATTTGTTACTGGAGCTATTTGAACTTCAATCAAAAAAGAGAGTTCCAGTCGGAAGCTTATCCGGTGGCATGCGCCGAGCAGTTGACATTATTCGGGGCGTACTACATTCTCCCAAGGTGTTGTTTTTGGATGAGCCAACCGTAGGATTAGACCTACCTAGTCGACGAAAAATATGGCGATTCATCAGACAACTTATCGATGATCATAAACTCACCGTAGTATTGACTACACACTACTTAGAAGAAGCAGCACCTTGTGATAACGTAGCCTTCATTAGACTGGGGAAGTTGGTCTCGAAAGGCTCTCCTGAAGAGCTCATTGAACAGCTTGGCAAGATAATCGTCGAAGTCAACGGGCCAAATACCGAAGACTATATTGAGACACTTAATCTAAGCACTGAGGACTACATGCTTGATGGAGGAACCCTACTCATTCGAGTACATAAACATCAGCACAATCAAGTCGAGCAGATACAAGCCACGTTACGCGAAAGCGCAGATATAATCAGCGTTCGAAAATCCAACTTAAATGACGTATTCATTTGGTTATCGAGCAAAGGTCAAGGAACAAGTTAATGCTCATAGCCTTGAAATCAGTACTGGATAGAGAACTCAAAAAAACCTTTCGACAAAAATCACGGCTACTCTCTGCAATGGTCAGGCCTCTCATTTGGTTATTTGTCATTGGCGGCGGCGTTGGTTCAATTATGTCCGAAAGCGGCCCACAAAAATACCAAGATACGATCATTCCAGGGATACTCGGTATGACACTTTTGTTTGGTTCAATGATGTCAGCATTAACGACCGTGTACGATAAAGAATCGGGCGTCATGCGTATGTTTATTATTTCACCCATGCCAAGTTACGCAGTCATTTTAAGTAAACTGGCCTCATCCACACTAGTAGGACTTGTTCACATCATAATGTTATGTGTTCTACTTTTCACTCTACGACAAATTAATATTGACCAATTGAATTGGCCATTGTTTTTCTTCAGCATCACGTTAACAGCCATCGCATGTTCGGCACTTGGTCTGATTACAGCCGTTGTATCAAAGTCCCTAGACAATTTTGCCGCAATCATGAATTTCGTGATCTTTCCCGTTTTTTTTCTCAGTGGCGCACTCTATCCCGTTCAAAATCTACCGACTGTACTGCGCTGGGTCGCCGTAGCTAACCCATTTACCTACGGTGTTGATCTAATCAAACATTCGATTGACATCGACTACGTAAGTGCAGATTTTCCGCTCTACGTCGATACATTGATGCTCAGCACCTTTTCGATCCTCGCTATAGCATTTGCCAGTTGGAAATTTTCGCAAGAAACAACGCTATCAACCCTCATCAATAAATTAACAGGCGGGAAAAGGTAGAAAACACTAGTAGCTCAGTACTAAGTCGACCTTAATGATGGTGTCCACCAGCGCCATGAACATGTCCATGTGATACTTCCTCCGCGCTAGCAGCACGAATACTTTCTATATTACATCTAAACATCAACCCCAAACCAGCCAAAGGATGGTTACCATCTACGACCACCTTTCCATCCGCAGTATCTGTCACGCGAAATACTTTTTTAGCTTGCCCCTCATCTTGATAGCCCTCAAATTCCATACCAATTTCTACGGAACCTGGAAATTTATCGACCGGCTCCAAGTGCACTAAACTCTCGTCATAATCGCCAAAAGCTTCTGCTGGATCAAGCTTTACCTCAACAGTATCTCCAACCGATTTTCCATCTAATGATTTTTCAACCACTTCAAAAATGCCTTGATATCCTCCATGGAGATACCAAATGGGCTTTGAAGTTTTCTCAATTAATTTTCCATCCAAATCAAATAGCTCGTATGCCAAAGAAACTACTGTATCTTTTTCAATATTCATAAAAAATCCTAAAATAAATATGCATCAGGTAATAGCATACAAAAAAAATCTCCTTGACACATAATCAAAGAATACATATAACGATTTGCCTAAAAAATCTCTACTAACTTATTAAATATGAAATATAAAAATCTGCTTGGTGGCCTCTCCCCAAATCAATTTCTCAAGCGGCATTGGCAGAAGACCCCCCTTCTAATCCCCAATTCGTTTCCTTCTGGTGACTGGCTATTAAGCTTAGATGACTTACTAGACCTCTCTCAAAATACGCTGTGCTCAACTCGCTTAGTTGTCCGAAATAATTTTGGCTACCACGTCAGGTATGGCCCAATTAGCAAGAAAATACTTCGTGATCTTCCCAGAAAAAATTGGACCTTATTAGTGCAAGGAGTGAATCACGTACTAGTCGAAGCGAATAAGCTTCTCGATCTGTTCTCGTTTATGCCTTATGCGAGGCTTGACGACGTTATGGTGAGCTATGCGACCCCTGGGGGAGGCGTCGGACCACATTTCGATTCATATGACGTGTTCTTACTGCAGGGTGGCGGTTCAAGACGCTGGCAAGTCGCCGAGCCAGGCTCACTGGAACTACTGCCTCATGATGATCTAAAAATACTAAAATCGTTCAGGCCTGAAGGTGAGTGCATAGTCAAAACCGGAGATATGCTCTACGTCCCACCAAACTTCAGTCACAACGGGGTAGCAGTAGAACCCTGCTTCACATATTCCATAGGATTTCGTGCTCCAAGTTTTGATCATATCAAAAGTGAGTTTCTCCACTACTTAGATACTCAACTTGAGTTATCAGGCCTCTTTCAAGATAGACATCGCAAAGCAACAAAGCTTCCAGGATTAATACCTACTGATCTTTTAACTACGATCCAGGGAGTTATATCAAAAATCACGTGGACGCAAAAAGACACCTTAAAGTTTACCGGCGAATTCCTGACCCAACTCAATATTGATAATAGCGCCGCCCCAAATAAACCACATTCAAAGACGAAGTTTCTATCTAACTTGAGAAACTACTCCTATCAAATTCATCCAGCAGTCAAATTCCTGTATCGAGGCAATCTAGGATTCATCGCTGGAGATACATTTGAAATACCTCAATCAGATCAATCTATATTTAAGCTGCTTGCAAATGAGAGAATAATTAAAGGAGAAAACGTTCAAGCGAATACTTTTTTCTCTGAGAAGTTGTATCAATGGATGCTCGAGGGATATATTGAGAGACTGAAAATAAAGTAGTCCGTGAATTCGTTACGTTGAACCTACAATTCGCCAATCCACACCCAGATCCTGTGTTGCAATATCTATGCGGCCTTCACTCCAACCTAAAGCGTCCGCAATCAACTTTCGAACTAGGTTAGGATCATTATTTTCCTTCGACAAATGAGCAGCTACTACATACTGCAGTTGTGGCCCCTTGATTCTGCCGAGCAATTCCACAGCAATAGAATTACTGATGTGGCCGTACCGCCCCGATATTCTTTCTTTCAGCGTTAATGGGTACTGAGAACGCTTTAGCATCTCTGCGTCATGATTGAACTCAATAAATAACGCAGAGCAACCTGTCAACTGCCGCTCCATATGAGGCGTTATCGAACCACAGTCGGTGAGTATCCCCAGCTTCTTATTCCCACAGGTGATCGTAAACTGACTTGGCTCACGAGCATCATGAGGGACAGGATATGGCTCAATCAAAAGATTTTTAATTTTAAAAGAGGCATATCCCTTAATTGGTTCAACAGAATTTAAATTGCTTAATTTAGAACTGGCTAAAAACGTGCCCGGCGTGCAGTGAACCGGCAGCGAATACTTCTTCGCAAAACCAGCTACACCACCGACATGATCGTCATGCTCATGAGTCACAAGCACAGCATCAATCTGCGCAGCATCAACATCAAGCCGTCCTAAACGTCTCTCCGTCTCAAGAATAGAAAATCCGCAATCGACTAATACTTGCGCCTCACCAGAAGAAACTAAGAGTCCGTTACCTCGGCTACCACTCCCAAGCGATGCAAACTTAAAAGACACGCAAGTATTCCTATCCCAGCCTTTCTTGCAAAACCAGCAAAATACGTTTTTCTGTTTCGTTATGCACCGCCTGACCGTTCTCGTCCTGAATCGTGACCGCGCTGTTCTCATCGTCACCACTTACCTTAATTTGATACACCATAGGCTCAACAATTTTCTTGTCTTTCCAAAACTTAAGCCGCTCAAAGCCTTTTTTCACTACTTGCCCATCTGGATCCTGATACCTAATAAAATATAAGCCTCTAGCCTCATCACGTTTTTCTAAAGACGCGCCCAGCGTCAATAGAACGATACCAATTCGGCCCCACACTCTTTGAACAGGGCCAGAAACCAGGAGGGCATATCCACCGCTTTCGTTATCTATAGAAACTAGAGTAGCTATGGGCTTTGCCTCATTTGAGATTCCGCTAGCCACGACTGTCTGCTCTGGAAGACCAAGATACAGCATTAACTCATACAGCATCTTAGCCTCGGCATTGGGGTCTCTGGGAGTCTCCTCCCATCCACTAAAAACCGTCTGGCTATTCACCATCGTGAGCTTTTTCATTCCTTGATGGCTAACGTAGATCTCTGCCTCGCCTTCACTAATCCGCTCAATTCGAGTCCAAAACTTATCCCTCTCCGGAGGAGAATAGGCACTAGAGAAGATGTTTTTTAAGAACGCCTGCAATCCGGTTAAGACTGTCTTAGAGTTTTCCTGAGCCCAATCTGTTTCAATAATACCTGTGACCGGCGACTGATCTGAGATCAAAAATCCTTTCATCATCCAAAATTCCATAATGACGGGCCATATTTCCTCCACCGGTCGGTCGACGATTAACCATCGATACGTACCCTCTCTGCCAATACGAATATCGGGCACAGTCGGCAAAAGTGTCGTTGTCGCAACCACACCATCTAAACCTTTCTTCTGAGCGTATTTCGAGAATGTTGTCTCTTCATCACCAGGGATAGCATAGCGGTCAGTCTGTGTAATCGAACCAAGTTCCGGCGGAATGGCTAGTGATTGCGTTCGAGAACCTACCCCTGCAGACTTATAGTCTACATTCCTCTTTTCGGAAATAGTATCGCAAGCAACAAGTAAAATGCCGATAAGAAAATATAATAGTAACTTCTGTAAGTAATGGAAATTCATAATGTGACTTTTCGCCATTTTTTAAAAAAATTGATATAGTTTATGCTTTAAAGCTCAATGCCCGCATGACTCAATGACTCGAGCACTGTTTGGTGAAACTTGTCATCCAAATTCGTTAGAGGAAGTCTAATACCATCACGGATTTTACCCATCCTTTGGAGCGCCCATTTGACCGGGATCGGATTTGCTTCCACAAATAAATTAGTATTTAAAAGCGACAATTGATCATTTACGGATCGGGCTTTCTGATAATCTCCTGCTAAAATCGCATCACAGACCAACTGGATCTCCTTAGGAACCACATTAGCAGTGACTGAAATCACCCCTTGAGAACCAAGCATCATCAGAGCCATGAACGTCGCGTCGTCTCCACTATAAACAACAAAATCCTTAGGAGTCCTGTTAATCAAATCTAGGCCTCTAGCCATGTCTGCGGTGGCATCTTTGATTCCTATAACATTATCCACTTCGGCAAGCCTGCACACCGTATCGTTTTGAAGATCCGCGATTGTTCTTGACGGCACGTTGTATAAGATTAGAGGTATATCAACCGATTCAGCAATTTTACGGAAATGCCTATATAAGCCCTCTTGAGTAGGTTTGTTGTAGTAAGGAACGACCGATAAACTCATATCGGCTCCAACCTTTTGAGCGTGGACTGATAGCTCAATAGCCTCAGCCGTCGAATTAGCACCTGTGCCAGCGACCACGGGAACCCGACCAGCTACGTGCTTCACTGCATACTCGATTAATGCTGTATGCTCATCGATGGCCACTGTTGGCGACTCTCCCGTCGTGCCAACCACTACGATCCCACGGGTTCCGCAATCGATATGCCAATCAATCAAACGCCCAAAAGACACGTAGTCCAGGCTGCCGTCCTCATACATTGGGGTCACAATAGCAACAAGGCTTCCGACCAACATCGCCACCTCCAAATTGAAAGAAAATTAGTACCTAAGTTAGGTGGACAATTCTACCTGAATCAATCGTCAGGCAGACGTTTTTCAGCAAATTCATAATCGCGAGAAACCGCACAAATTCTTTGGATATAAGCAGGCTTAGGTAGACTAACCGGACCTGCCTCATACATAACTACCTGCAGCTTTTCTCGAACCACATCAATCAACTCATTGGCTCGCAACAAAAATTCTGAATTGCTAGGTCGACCAAAACGTTCATTCCCAACCATGAAAGTCTCGTAAATCAAGACTCCCAAATCAGATAGCCCATTGACAATATGAGGCATGATTGGTCGATGTAAATAATTTGTCACGATAATTCCATCAAACTTATCCTCTAGAAACGGCCAAACCCCGATTTCCAAATCAAATTCGATCACATGGATACCACTAAACGTTGCGCATTGCGCCAACGATTCGGCATCTTTATCCACGGCCGTAACAGAATGTCCTCTATCGGCTAGGTAACGGGCGTGCCGACCTGACCCACACGCCAAATCTAACACTTTTGATCCAGGCCTTAGCAACTTTGAACACTTAGTGACCCATAAAGAAGGATCCGAGCTGATATGCATCTCAGTTTTCATTCAGAGTATTGAGAAATTTAATAGTAATACGCTAAAAAGTAATTATTTTGGGGTATTATAATCTCCGAGAGCCATCGTGAGCCCACAACTTAAGTTAAGCAGAAAAATATTATGTAAGTTTAGCTGATTTAATACTTGAAGTACTTCATTATTCGCCTAATAAAATGCAAGTTAACTACTTTTCAAAGTCTCTTATTCAAATCACCATTATCGCCATCGCAACTTCGTTGGTATGGGGATGTAGTGCTGTATCTGTTTTAGCTCCGATTAGTGGCCAAAAAGGCAATGGAACGGTTCGGTTTTATGACAGCGGGGGTTTTCTAAAAGTTCAAGTCTACTTATCAAACTTAGTGCCGCATAGCGTGCACAATCTTCGCATCTATGAAGTTGGAGATTGTCGAGATCCCTTAGCAGGAAGCACTGGAAAACTGTTTAAGCCTAGTAACTATAACTTAGGACTAATAGACACTAACAAACCACACTTTGGAGATCTGGGTGATGTCGTTGCTGACGAGAATGGCACAGCTGAATCTCACTTCACTCTTTTGGGAGCAAAGTTAACGGGCCCGCGAAATGACAGCATCCTAGGAAGATCATTACTTTTGACATTCAAGGTGGAGGGCAGCAGCTCTAACCGAGTCATTGCATGTGGCTTGATTAGTAAAAATTCAACACTCTAGACCTAGAAATGGTTCCAGTTTTGAACCCCGGTGACCCCTTCCCCCCGACTAACACCGCACTACAAGACCCAGATGGGCTTCTTGCAATTGGAGGAGACTTATCTCCCCAAACTTTAATCCGCGCCTATCGCTCGGGGATATTTCCGTGGTTCACCAGTGACCAGCCCATACTCTGGTGGTCACCAAACCCGAGACTCATACTGCGTCCTAAACTCTTAAAAAAATCTCGATCTTTACAAAAAACGTTACGAAAAAAAAAATTTGAGGTAACGATCAATCAATCGTTTGAAGAGGTAATGAAAAACTGCGGCCCGAAACGACGCGACGATCCAAACAGCTGGATAACTGAAGAAATGTTGTTTGCTTACACTAAGCTATTCGATCTTGGTATCGCAAAATCAGTAGAAACGTGGTTGAATGGGAAACTCGTTGGAGGACTCTATGGTGTGTCTATCGGTCGCGTATTTTTTGGGGAGTCTATGTTTTCTTTTGTATCTGATGCCTCCAAAGTTGCCTTAACAACCTTTGCGGACACGTTAATCGCCGCAAACGTCGAAATGATTGACTGCCAAGTCCACTCGAGTCACCTAGAATCACTAGGAGCCGAAACCGTAGGGCGAGAACAGTTTGAGGCGTTGCTATCCGAACTCATACAGCCAACTGATACGAGCATTGCTCTATCGCCTCATATTTAGGACAATTAACCATGAGTAACTTTCGAGATCTCCCCATCAATCAATTACAGTTTTATACAACTGCACCCTATGCATGCAGCTATCTTTCTGATCAGCTTGCAAGGTCTCAAGTCGCAACACCGAGCCACAAGATAGACGCAACTATCTACTCGGATCTAGTAGGTATTGGCTTTAGACGAAGTGGGGCCTTTACCTATCGTCCAATTTGCGACTCATGCTCCGCCTGCATCCCTGTCAGAATTGACGCTGAAAGGTTTGCACCATCGAGATCTCAAAAAAGAGCGGTCAGTCAGCATACCCATCTCACAACCAAAATGACAGGCCTAAGAAACTCTACTGAACATTATGACCTTTATCTGAAATATCAAAGTGCTCGACATAATGGCGGGGGCATGGATCAAGACAGTAAGGAACAGTACCGACACTTCTTACTCCAAAGCAATGTAGATACGAAACTGATTGAGTTTCGCGATGCTAATAAAGTAGTTGCTGTCAGTATTATTGATCAACTTGAAGATGGGCTATCCGCTGTCTATACATTCTTCGATATAGAGAACAAATCAGCCAGTTATGGCACCTACAGTATTTGTTGGCAACTAGACCTGTGTAAATCGCTAGGCCTGAGATACCTATACATCGGGTATTGGATCGAGGATAGTAAAAAGATGTCCTATAAAAAACGATTTCGCCCTCTTGAGGCATTGGTTCAAGATCGCTGGATACCACTCGAATCCTTATAACGCTCTGAAAATAAATGTCCTCGATCTTTTATGAAATCGCTAAAAAAGCTCTCTTTCAATTAGACCCTGAAAATGCACACAAACTTGCTCTTTTGAGCCTGAAAACCGCAGATAGTTTGGGTTTATCTCCTAATAAAAAAAACTTCATAACGGACCCGACACGCGTGATGGGCTTAAATTTTAGAAATAAAATTGGCCTTGCGGCAGGTTTAGATAAAAACGGAGATTTTATAAACTGCTTACAAAATCTAGGATTTGGGTTTATTGAACTAGGCACCGTCACACCAAAGCCACAAGCAGGCAATCAAAAACCACGACTTTTTAGAGTTCCAGAATCTAAGGCTTTGGTAAACCGACTAGGCTTCAACAACAAAGGTGTTGATCACCTCATCAGCAAAGTGAAAAGCTCAAAAAGAAATGCAGTGATAGGAATAAATATTGGGAAAAATAAAGACACACCAATAGAGGATGCTCATCATGATTATGAGCATTGCTTGCGGAAGGTCTACCCACTAGCTGACTACATAGCAATCAACATCTCTTCGCCAAATACCAGAAATCTACGAAACCTTCAACAAAGCGACAATTTGCACAGGCTGCTCAGCCATATCAGTATGACCCGCTCGATACTTCAAAACATCCATGGCGCATTTAAACCTATCGCCGTGAAAATTGGCCCAGATCTCGATGATTATCAATTAGAAAGTATTGTTGACGTAGTAAAGACCTATGAACTAGACGGCATCATAGCAACAAATACAACGGTTCAAAGACCGGATATGCAATTGGCAAACTTATTCGAAACTGGAGGTTTAAGTGGTGGTTTATTAACTCAGATATCGACACGCATTATCGAAAAGATAGCAAACTTAACACAAGGCTCCATTCCCATAATAGGGATCGGTGGCATTGTTACACCTCAAGATGCTTTGGACAAAATCAATGCGGGAGCCTCACTTGTCCAAATATACTCTGGTTTAATTTACAGCGGACCTAAACTCATTAAGGACTGCGCACAAGTCATCTCTTGTGCAGAACGTCACAGCGCATAATATACAAGCCCTCCAACTAAGCTTATGTTTTCTATAAAACTCGTAGACGATATCGACCAAATCTTACCGCAAACACAATGCCAAAGTTGTGGATATAAAGACTGCCGCACCTACGCGGAGGCAATTTCTGGGTCGAAGGAAAATATTAATCGCTGCGCTCCAGGTGGAGAACACGTCATCCAACAACTTGCCCAAATAACGAAATATGCAGTAGTTGCCCTTGACGCCAGCATTCAACCAACTGATTTACAGTCGACCGCAGTAATTGACGAACAATGCTGCATTGGATGTACGCTATGTATCGACGCATGCCCAATAGACTCCATTGTGGGCGCAACCAAACGAATTCACTCAATTCTGCACTCGCTATGTTCTGGTTGTGGGCTTTGCTTACCCCCATGCCCAACTAACTGTATCGAGATCATGCCACTTAATAAAGCGATTGAAAAAAGCAAACCATCAAGTCTCAAACTTTTGAACTTGAGCCAGGCTGAGCGCTCAAAGTTATGGCGAGAAAGATACGAAACCAAACAACTGAGAAAAGAAAAGACGTCTAAAGAACATAATCAAAAATTGAGGGACAAATCAGGCAATTCAAGGGCGAATGAAAATAAGGCAAAACGAATTACAACGGCTATGGAAATAGCCCATAAACGACTGATTAAAATCCTCCATACTTGAACGCCCCGGAGTCAAGAGTCAATCGCATATGAATAAAAAAAAACGAGAGGAGATTTTCACTCGATTAGCTGAACAAAACCCACATCCCACTACGGAGTTGATATACAAAACTAACTTTGAACTCTTGATTGCTGTAATGTTGTCGGCGCAAGCAACAGACACGAGTGTCAACAAAGTCACAAAACGACTTTTCAAAATAGCAAATAATCCAGAATTAATATCTAACCTTGGGGTTTTGAGGATTACTGAAGAAATTAAAAGTATCGGACTATACCGAACTAAAGCAAAAAACATCTTCGTGACGTGTCAACTATTAATCCAAAAACATAATAGTCAAGTACCAAGAGATCGAGACGCACTCGAATCCCTCCCAGGAGTAGGCCGTAAAACCGCTAACGTAGTACTAAATACCGCATTTGGAGAGCCTACGATTGCCGTGGACACACATATTTTCAGAGTTTCTAACAGAACAGAAATTGCGAAGGGGAAAAACGTTAACGAAGTGGAACAAAGGTTAATGAAAAATACCCCTAAGGAATTTTTAAGAAATGCTCATCACTGGATATTGTTACATGGTCGATACGTCTGTAAAGCAAGGGCGCCCGATTGCAGCCATTGCATCTTAGTCGACTTATGCGAATTTAAGTACAAATCAAACCGATAAAAAAAGCCCCACCACTTGGGTCTTTTTTTGCAACGCCTTAGCTCTGGACCGCTACCTTGGTACCGATAGCGTGCTACTTTGACCTTCAAAATACTTACCAAGGGCCTTCATTTCAGCTGTAGATAAACCACCTGAGAAAGCCGACATAATAGCGTTGTTACGCGCACCACTTTGATAATCCATTAAGGCCTTCACCAAATAATCGGCCTTTTGGCCACCCAGCTTTGGCGCGCCCATCAACATAGCGTTGCCATCCTGACCATGACAACTCACACATACCTCACCAACGATTTTTATCACCTCTCTGGGAGACTCGTCCTCAGCATGAGCGGACCAACCCATACACATCGCTATAACAACACATGTCTTTCCAAATCGGTTGAACATTTTTTTCAACTCCCTTTTTCTTGAACCTAGATTAGACCTATCTCCATCAAATTTAAAAGCTCTATACTCACTCGGCAGCAGAATAATAAGCCGCCAGATCATTGATATCTTGGTCAGTCAAGTTGGATGTAATTGCGTGCATCGTCCCGTTGGTACGATCACCATCTCGATAAGCCTTCAACGCTACCACGATGTAATCGTAGTTCTGGCCGCCAATTTTAGGAACCGAATAAACTTTTGGGTAGGCTACTCTAAAATCTGCAATGCCGTGACAACCTTGACATTGAGCATTTATTTGCGCGCCTGCCTCTGGATCGCCAGCAGCGAACGCGGACGGCGTTGCAAGCAATATCATGAGCAATGACGTCCTCAAAAAATTAATAATATTTTGCACGCTTTTACCCCCTATAAAATTCCCAGCAAAACTTTATCGGATACCCCTCTGGGAGTCAATGGCTGCTTCGCAATGGGTCATAACTTATGTAATCTCGATTTTCATAGGACCTCAGCTTTTAGATTGGATTCTGTAATATCATAATCACTTATATAAGACTATGTATCCGAACCAAAAATTGAGACAAACTACCTCGTACCTGAAGATTAATACAAGGATACGAAAAAACGATAAAAACGCTTAATGGGTATTATTGTCTAAACGAATTTCAATAAGCTGTCATCAAACACTAAGTAATTATGGGTAATCGACTGACAAAAATTTATACAAAAACTGGGGATTCCGGATCCACTGGCCTAGGTGATGGCACACGGACACTGAAATGTAGTGATCGTATCGAGGCGATCGGTACGGTCGATGAATTAAACTGTGTCATCGGATTGCTGCTCTGTGAGCCTCTTTCTAAAGAACTTTCTGACTTTTTTATAAACATCCAACATGAACTGTTTAACCTTGGAAGCGAGCTCAGCGTTCCTGGATATAGCGTTATATCAGAAGAGGACGTCATAACAATTGAAAATAAACTCGACGCAATTAACAAAAACCTCCATCCATTAAAGGAATTTATATTACCAGGGGGTTCGCGAGCTGCTGCTTTATGTCACCAAGCGAGAGCAGTTTGTCGTCGTGCGGAACGGTGCGTCATTCGACTAGAACAACACGAGACTATCTCAGAGCTTTCAAAAAAATATCTTAATCGCCTTTCCGACTACTTATTTGTCGCATGCCGAGCAATCAACAAGTCGCTAAACGTGGAAGATGTTTACTGGTCAAGCCGCAGAACACAAGAAGACTAAACAACCTTTCGACGGAACATTTTCCGATCTATTCTGTGCTCAGTTGTATACATAGTGTTTCCAGTCCATCTAGAAAACGTGGGCCTGGACGCATCAGAAGATCACCGCTCCCCTCAAGAATAGGTATATATGCTTGGAGAGAGCGCCCCCGATTTGGATCCAATTCTGACCTCTCAGAAATCAGATTGCCAGTCAAGTCCAAAATGTAATCAGCCCCCGACAAAAGCACAGTCTCCATCGAAACAGCACTTGCCAGAAAAGGGTATCTCTCTCCTACGTTTGTAGCTCCGCATAGCTGAAGACCTTCATTAATGAGGTGTGCACGCCCTATCGTAAAAATGGGCTTATCCCAAACTTGGACGAAGATCTTCTTTTGATGGTAGTTAGATGAATGAAGAGAAAATTTTAAGATTCTCGCAAGGATGACATCCGCATTAGCAACAGCAGTCAACTCTGAACCAAACATATCGCCAACTTCAACAATTTGCTTATGTATATCAACGAGTCTATTCGAACGCAGGATACGGATAGGAATACCAAGACTTTGTAACTTTACAATATCTGCGGACTTGTTTCCTTCCTCCCAACCCAGCACCATCGTAGGTTGTAGCATGACCAGTTTCTCGAAATCTATCCCATTGACCCCACCAACAACTGGGATCTTTGTTGCAGCTACAGGGTAATCAGTTCCAGAGATCACTCCGATTAGATGCTCACCTGCTCCAGCAGCAAACACCACCTCTGCAAGATGTGGAGCTAGAGTTACGACGCGATGTCTCTTATCTAGCCCGTCATTAGCCGATGGTGCCCAAGTATGACTAGACAGCCCAAGTAAAATGACCAACATCCCAAAGACTAACCAGATATGGTACGGCTGATCCTTAATCATATTTAATATTGTTATTGATATAAGGAAAGAATCAAGTCTCAGGAGAGGTCTGTGCCACCAACCGTGAGGCCATCAATACGCAGCGTAGGCTGACCAACCCCCACCGGAACACTTTGTCCATCTTTACCACAGGTACCAACGCCAGAGTCAAGTGACATATCGTTACCGATCATAGACACTCTCGTCAAGACATCCGGCCCATTTCCAATCAGGGTCGCACCTTTTACAGGTTTAGTTATCTTTCCATTTTCAATGAGGTAGGCCTCAGATGCAGAAAATACAAATTTTCCACTAACGATATCAACTTGACCACCACCAAAATTCGCAGCGTAAATTCCACTTTTTACCGAGGACAAAATCTCCTCCCGCTCCATTAATCCGTTAAGCATGTATGTATTCGTCATTCTTGGCATCGGTACATGAGCATAAGACTCGCGTCGTCCATTACCCGTAGGGGGCACACCCATCAATCGTGCGTTTAAGGTGTCTTGCATATAGCCGCACAAAATTCCATCATCAATTAGAACAGTTCTAGAAGTAGGCGTGCCCTCATCATCAACACTGAGCGAACCTCTCCGGTCCGGTATGGTTCCATCATCAACCACCGTCACACCCTTTGCTGCTACACGCTCACCAATGCGGCCGGTAAATGCGGAACTCCCCTTGCGATTGAAATCCCCTTCCAGTCCGTGGCCGATTGCCTCATGCAATAAAATTCCCGGCCAACCAGCGCCCAACACTACCGTCACTTCTCCCGCCGGAGCTGGCCCTGCCCCCATGTTAATCACGGCCTGATCAACCGCTTTTTGCGCATAATCCATCAACCGCTCATCATTGAAATAATCGTATGAAAATCGACCTCCTCCTCCAGCGGAGCCTTGCTCTTTACGACCGTTCTGCTCAACTATTACTTGAATCGACAAACGAACAAGCGGCCTCACATCACAAGCCACGTGTCCGTCTAAACGAGACACCAAAATAGTATCTTGAACAGCAGCCAAGTTAGCAACCACCTGAGTCACTCTCGAGTCAATCTGACGAGCGAACGACTCAACCCTCTCAAGAAGACTAATCTTGTCAGAATTTGAATTGGCTAACAGCGGATCTAGGTTCGTGTAAAGCGATGTTGTCGTAGCCACCCTCGTTGGTATTGATACGGTAGATCCGTGCCTAGCAATCGCCTTTGTCGCATCAAGTGCCGAGTGAATTGCCGCCTTAGAGATTTCATCCGAATAAGCGAAAGCAGTTTTTTCATCAACAATAGCTCGCGCACCAACGCCTTGATCAATGTTAAAACTACCGACCTTTACAATCCCATCCTCAATGGACCAAGATTCTGATCGACTATATTGGAAGTACAAATCGGCATAATCAATCTTTTTAGAACCAATACGGGAAAATAAACTAGGTAGTGTATCCAGAGATAATTCACTAGGATTTAGAATTACCTCATGCACGCGCTCCATATTTTTATCACTCAAGCTCATAACTCTATTACCAAATGTTTTAATTTAATTTCGTACTACATCAATCTGGTGTCTCTTGCCACATATTATTACTCATCACTCCGACGAACACGAGTCACCTTGGGCTCGCTCCAATCACCTAAAACTCTATAATATCTCGTCGCCATTTTATCGAGTGGATCGCCAAATAACTTTTGAGCCAAGAATGCCGCCAATCCGGTTGCAGGATCCACAATAACAGCCCCCACCACCGAGGCTGCACTGCCTAGTTTGGGCGTGACGAACACCTCTAGATCCTGATTCTTTCTAACCATGTCCACACTACCAGAAATGACCACCGAAGCCGAAGTGCCTTCCATGAGCAGTTTACCGGTACGCGCGATGCCATTTATAATAAGCACCTCTGACTCCATATGATCAAAACTGAATCCGGACGAAAACACATCACGAAAATCAAGTGTGATTCGCCTTGGCAATGCCTGCAAGCTGAGCAAACTAATTAGGTGACCAGTTCCAGAACGAATTTTTGAAAACCGACCACCCTTAACTTCGAGATTTAATTTGCCATCTAACGTGGCGAGGTCAATAGAAATGGGGCTGCCCTCCCAATTGACAGAACCACGAAGCCGTCCCACACCCCCAACCATATCCTCTCTCCCCTCTAAACTAGAGAGGTACTGACCTACATCTCGGATATTAAACTCTACGTCATATGCAACGCTTGATTTTGTTCCAAGTTCCCATTGGCCGCGCATGGTCAAGGTTCCCATATCAGTGATGTTCGAAAGTTCGCTTATCTCCCAAAGCCCACGATTAGGTCTCGCGCGCAAGGTAATAGCCCCCCGCTTAACGCCATCAAGATGAAAATCGTCAATCACGGCATTCACTGCTATCGGCACACGGTATATGTTCGCTACTCCATCAGTTACTGCCTGTTCCGACGTCGGCCGACGCATGATCAATCGTTTAAGGTTCGCGGATACTTTAGCTTCTTTGCTACCGTAACCACTAAACAAAACTTTTCCAGAGATGGCTTGACTGTTAATGGTAAATGAGCCATCACGCTTAAAAAACTGCCCATCTATAGAAACTTTGTCGAAAGTGTTACCAAAAGCATCCAAGCGATCGATTTGAGCATCAACTTCCACTATTAACGGGACATCAATAATCGGCCGCTCTTTATTCTTTTTACTGAGCAAAGTACGCCACCCATCAATGTCCACATGCGAAATATTTCCACCGACCAATAACACGTTATCCCCGCCGCTTCGGCTTGTATTCAAGGAGCCACGAACTAACTTTCCATTCAAAAATACAAATTTCGCCAGCTCGCCGCTTTGATTAGAGAGAGTGATGTCACGTGCCCCGGACCTCGACGCAATATATTGCATACGCAATCTCTGTTTGCCTCCCCCAAATGTAGAAAGGGGCTCTGGTAATCCTGATGCCAACCCCTTGAGATCAGCGTTAAGATCTATATGCAATCCATCTGCCACAAATCCGAGAACACCTGATGATGAGATCCGACCAGAAAGGTATCGCGGGTCTATTGGCAATTGAAGATAGTCCATAAACTCGTTCACAGAAACATCAGACTTAAACTCAACCGCTCCGAAGCCTCGATCAACGCGCCTGGATGAAAACGTTGTCTGCGCATCGAATATTCGCGCATGACCACTCCGAATCGCAACCTGAGCCTTGTCAAAATCTATAACAGCTTCAAAGTCATTAAATTGCGGAGCTTTCTCACTAACTCGGATGGATGGACCCTTGATATGAACAGATCCGCTCACTTTCGCCTTTTGGCGATCAAAAAGAGGGATGCTCAACACTAAGTTGAGCGTACCAACGCCCTCAGCGACCATGTTACCTACCGTACCTTTAGTGATTTTATCCAGTGGACTTTTTTTAACGTACCGAATGAGTTCCGCTACAGTAGCTGTAGTTATCCCACCCACATTAAGCGTGGATTCAGGAGTGCCCGTTTTCTCAATGGATAAAGTACTCTGAGACACATCGACTCCAAAAATTGTCGCCCTACTAGGAGCAAAAGAGACTGTTTTGTCTGCATACTTGAATACGCCATAAATCTCGTCAACCCGCGGCCACCCACCGCCGACTTCAACGCTTCCACCCGTGATGTCGGCGCTCAACTCAAATTGCCAGCCGCGAGTGAAAAAAGAAGTCGACAAGTCTCCACTCGCGGTCATTACCAGATTCTTTGCGCGTCCAGACAACACGCGATTCTCTACCCAAGCCTTGGTTTTTAATAACGTACTCGGCAAATAAAAAGGCAATCGAGTGGCATCAATACTCTCGACTTCCACCCGTAAATCAACAGTCTTACTCTTAGCCTCATGAGAAACACCTAATCGAGCAGAAGCCCTCCCAACCAAATCAGTGTTCGAAAACCTTGTATCACCGACATCAACGACCCACTCACTCTCGGTTTTGCGCCCGGCTATACTTGACTGAAATTGAGCAAAATAGAGTGGCTGCGGAAAAATTTTTGGTAGGTTAAACGACACATCCTTAGAATCAATCTGAACAAGAAACTGATCATTTTCAAATTTCAGAGCTCCAGTTAAACCCTGCACCCCAGGATTTTTCTCCGACGCGTAGAATCCAATACCTTCAAATCGTGTTTGTAATGCAAGATCCATAGCAGAAAGGGATCCACCATCCGCCTGCCATGAAACATCTACCAAGTTCAAAATACCCCCAGGCAGCAGCCGATCGACAAGCGCTAAATTTTTCTTGCTGTCAATAACCCGTCGACTGATAAACTTAAACAGATCAACAGATAAATCACGCATCACAATTTGATTTCTTCCTGTTGAAACGTCTTTATTCATGTGCACAACATCCAAATGGACGGCTAATCCACTATCGATTTCAGCAACTATATTTGAAAACGTCATCTCCTGCCGATCAGAAGAGGCTTTCCAAGATGCCTGAAAAGAAGCCTGGGAAACACCCACAGGTTCTGCGCCCTTTTTTGTAGCTAATGAAAAATCATTAAGCTTCAGATCAGCGACAACTTGCTGCGAATCTCCGCCGTCGAAGTTAGCCACACCCTGCGAATTCACAACCGTATTGTCTACCTGCACCACCGGAGGCACCCAACCTTTAAAGGAGGACAGTCGAAGCGCACTCACGTCCCAGCTAATATTACCTATAAAATCAGATCTACTATTTAGATTAAACAAGTTAGGGCTAACAAGGCTTATATTAATCGCGTCAAACCAGTCATTCTTCATTTCACTTGAAAGCACGATGCTGATTTCACCTGCCGAAAACGACGTAGTCAGCAATACGCCGTTTAATGTAATTGAATAGTTATCCAGAATCTCATCGACAAAGCTAAGTGAACCCCCTGTAATTTCGACTTGCTTCTGTCGTACTAACCATTTCAATAATGGTCCCTCTTCTGGGCTAAAGGGATAGACCCGCTTACCACCTACCCATATCGCATTATTCTTATCCCTTTTCACGAAAATTTTTGGGCTATAAATTTTAATTCTTAATAGGTCAATCTCACCGAAAAACAAGGCAAAAGTGGATACTCGGGCCTCGAGCTTATCCAAGCTAAAAACTGTTGCATCGCGATCATCTGAGACCGTAAGCGCAGAAAAAGTAAAGTCTGGGTGCAGCCCATCCCAGCGAGCCTCTATTTCACCGACTTGTACAGATTGCTGAATTGAATCCGTAAGCCTCTTCGCCATCCAATCTCGGTGTTGATTGATATTAGGAATAAGATAGAATTTGATTACAGCGAGGCCGCATGCAAATAGCAAAGCCAAAACGAAGCACGCTAACCAAACGACTTTCAAAAGTCTACGGGATAGCCATCTACTATAAGGTTTAAAATTTCCCGTAAAATTCAATGTTTGGCCCTAGGCGGATCACAACGTAAAAGTAAAAAAGTGCTGAAGAAATATGGAAATATTACTTAAGGGTAAACAAATTATGCCCTGAATTCCAATTGGATTATGATTATATTTTGCGCTCAGCCATACCATTTACAACTTTAATTGAAATATGCACTAAACTTGCGGGTTTTTAACGCGGTCTAAATTGGTTTTCACAAGGGGATTTAAAACATGTCCATGGCAGATAAGGATGGGGTAATTTGGTACGATGGAAAGATGGTCCCATGGCGCGAAGCGACAACCCATGTGTTGACGCATTCACTGCATTACGGATTAGCCGTTTTCGAGGGGTTAAGAGCTTACAACACGCCTAAAGGTCCAGCAATTTTTCGTCTGAAAGAACATATTGACCGTCTGTTCGCCTCTGCACACATCTACATGATGCCTATGCCATTTTCAAAAGTTATCATAGAAAAGGCTTGTCTTGATGTTGTTCGTGAAAATAAACTTGAGTCGTGTTATATCCGCCCCATTGGGTTTTATGGCTCAGAGAAAATGGGAGTTTCGCCAAGAGGAGCAAGCGTACACATCTCGATTGCTGCGTGGCCATGGGGAGCCTATCTCGGCAGCGAAGGCATTGATAAGGGCATTCGCGTTAAAACATCCAGCTACTCAAGGCACCATGTTAACGTCACGATGTGCCGCGCAAAGTACTCAGGAACTTATGCTAACTCAATACTAGCGAATCAAGAAGCTATTGATGACGGCTATGACGAGGCACTACTCCTAGACGTTGATGGCTTTGTCGCGGAGGGCGCAGGAGAAAACCTGTTTATCGTAAAAAATAATACGATTTATGAGCCTGAGCTAACGTCAGCGCTAATGGGTATAACCCGAGATACAGTGATCACTCTAGCGAACGCGGCCGGCATCAGCGTTAAATCAAGACGACTAACACGAGACGATGTGTACACTGCTGACGAAGCATTTTTTACAGGAACAGCAGCTGAGGTCACACCAATACGAGAATTGGATAGAAGAGCCATCGGACAAGGAACGCGTGGACCCGTTACGGGACTCATTCAAAAACAATTCTTTGATATTGTGAATGGCAAAGCACCCACATACGACAAGTGGTTGACTTATGTCTGATAATAGAGCTAGAGGCGTCTCATCAAAACAAGCAGAAATTATAGACATAGCGGAATCTGATCTTCCTATAGCCTGCTCCTCTCAACCGAACTAAACTTGGAACCTTCATCCAAGAGTATTTTTAGACTTTTACGTTGGCAAAAAATCTCAATGTTCCTAATGTGGTACGCGATACCAAATCATCTGATTTTTCAAAAAACCAGCCCGTCTGTCGAGCCACAGCGCCAGGCATTACTTTAAGAGAGCACAAATATTGCTCCGTCACGACAAACCACTGACTCACTTCAAAAACATTGATCGTATCTTAATTGTTGCGCCTGCGTGGCTTGGCGACGCGGTTATATCACACTCCCTCATCCGCCACCTGTCTCGAGAATATAAAACCGCCTCTATCGATGTCTTCGTATCTAGATCCCTTCAGCCTATCTACAAACAGATGCCGGAAGTTAACGAGATTATTGATAACCAATTTGGACATGGACAACTAAGATTGTACGACCGTTGGCGCACCGCCAAAACCATAAAATCAAATCGTTATGATGTGGTTTACGTCTTACCAAATAGCATCAAAAGCGCCCTAGTTCCTTTTCTAGCACGCATACCTCATCGTGTCGGTTATACAGGTGAATTAAGGTTTGGGTTACTCAACCATCGACAAGTGCTCAATAAGACTCAATACCCACTTCTCGTGGACCAATATTTACAACTGGCAAGGGATACACAATCAAATGCCTTAGCGTTACGCGAAAACCCCAAACTGAGTGTTACTAGCGAAGATTTTGAACAGACACTCATGAAATTTAATATAAACAATAGGATTCCTTACGTTTGTTTATGCCCAGGAGCGGAATATGGTCCAGCTAAACGCTGGCCTCAACAGCACTATGCCGAATTAGCTCAAGAGCTTCGTGCCCACCATTTACCTTCGATCATCTTAGGCAGTAATCACGATATCGATATTGGAGCAGCCATCCATCAATTGAGTCACGAATCAACTCAAAATTTAACTGGAATGACCAGCCTGGAAGAAGCGGTACATATAATTTCTGGTGCTAAATGCGTCATCACTAATGATTCTGGGTTGATGCACGTCGCTGCAGCGCTTAATACACCCTTAATTGCATTATTTGGATCAAGCTCTCCAACCTACACACCACCACTTTCAGATAACGCTAAAATTCTCATACATTCCCTAGCATGCTCTCCTTGCTTTCAAAGAATCTGTCCACTTGGGCATACCAAATGTCTCACTGACATAAAGACAAATAGCGTACTGACGGAAGTATTAGCCCTAGTCAAAAAAAACTAAAAATCAATGACTACAGACGTCAACGAATTACATAGTTACCACCCGCCTTCTTGGCTACCGGGCAGTCATCCACAAACTATATATCCATTTTTTTTTAGATCGCCAGAATCAATGATTTACCAAAGGCAAACAATTGAAACACCAGATGGAGATTTTCTGCATATAGATTGGGTTAATAAAACCGCCAGAAACCCTCTGGTCGTGTTACTACACGGGCTTGAAGGAAGTTCAAACAGCCATTACTCAAAAGCGCTAATGGCAAAAATTAAACAGCTAGGTTGGGCCGGGTGCATCGTGCATTTTAGAGGCTGTAGTGGCAGCCCAAACCGATTGCCGCGAGCTTATCATTCGGGGGATAGTAATGAGCTTGAATGGATCATCCCTGAGCTAAAAAAAATGTGCTTCGGGCCTATGTTCATTACGGGTTATTCTTTAGGAGGTAATGTACTTTTAAATTGGTTAGGAAAGCCTGGTTATCAAAATATTGCGGCGATCAATGCGGCAGTTGCCATATCCGTGCCTTACGACTTAGTTGTTGCAGGAAACCGGCTGAGCGAAGGCGTTAATCGAATTTATGGCGCACATTTCTTACAAACATTGAAACGAAAAACATTACAAAAAATTGAAACTCATAAGCTAGATATTGAACCAGAATCAATCAAAGCATGCAGAACACTCAAAGAATTTGATAATCGCTTCACCGCACCCATCCATGGATTTAATGGTGTTGAGGACTACTGGTCTCGCGCAAGCAGCAAACCTTTTTTGTCATCCATCAACAAGCCAACTCTAATTATCCACTCAGAAAATGACCCATTCTTACCTGGACTTGAACTAAAAACACTTACTAGAAGTAATGATCATATTACGTTGAACTTAACAAAATGCGGTGGTCACGTTGGGTATATTAGCGGCACATTTCCAGGACATATAGAATGGTTGCCAGAACGCATCATAAAATATTTTATGGATTTTTTATGAATTTAGAGTCATCAATTTTCAAGGCTTACGACATACGAGGTGTCGTCGGAAGCTCCTTAACAATCGAGATTGTGACATTAATTGGCAAAGCGATTGGAAGTCAGGTTCGGAATGGACAAGCAATATGTGTCGGTCGAGATGGCCGACTAAGTGGGCCTTGTATTGCTTCCGCCCTCATCGAGGGATTAATCTCTGCGGGCGTCAATGTGATAGATATCGGCCAAGTCACCTCACCAGCCTTATACTTTGCCACCTATGAACTTGAGACTGGGAATGGCGTTATGGTGACTGGGAGTCACAATCCTCCAGAGTATAACGGGCTTAAGATCATCTTAGATGGTCATGCAATTTATGGTGATCAAATTCTCAACCTACTCAAACGAATACAAGAGAAGGACTTCGTTTTTGGCAATGGTCACTTATCAAGCACTAACATTAGCAAGAGATACACAACCCGCATCCAAAATGACATTAGGTTATCACGACCGATGAAAATATCCATCGACTGCGGCAATGGTGTTGCTGGAATGTATGCAGGTGAAATATTCAAATCGATTGGCTGTGATGTACGCGAGCTTTTCTGCGACGTGGATGGCACCTTTCCGAATCACCATCCAGATCCTTCTAAACCTGAAAACTTACAGGATTTAATCAAAGACGTCACCGAAGGAGAATCGGAGCTAGGTTTAGCCTTTGACGGCGATGCAGATCGACTAGGCGTTGTTACAAAACAAGGAGAAATCATTTATCCAGATCGACTGATGATGATGTTTGCTGATGATTTGCTTACTAGACATAAGAACGCAGAGATCATCTACGATGTCAAGTGCTCGAGAGACTTAGGCCACTGGATTAGAGGTCGCGGCGGACGTCCTAAAATGTGGAAAACAGGTCACTCGCTTATCAAAGCTGAGATGAAATCGACCGGTATACTCTTGGGAGGTGAGATGAGTGGTCACTTCTTTTTTAGAGAGAGATGGTATGGCTTCGATGATGGCATTTATGCGGGCGCACGATTATTAGAGTATCTCAGTAAACAATCTTCGTTATCACAAACATTTAATGATTTACCTAATTCTGTTTCAACACCAGAACTCCAAATTCATTGTAAAGAGGGAGAAAATTTTTCAGTCACTGAGCGATTGAAGACCTCAGATTTCTTCTCTAACGCTGAAGATAAATTAACCATCGATGGGATACGCGTAGAATACCAAGACGGATTCGGACTAGCCAGAGCATCCAATACAACGCCCACAATCGTGTTACGCTTCGAGGCAGATACCCAATCTGCACTCAAAAGAATTATGGGTGAATTCAAGAACGCCTTGGCTAACATAGCCCCGCATCTTAAATTCCCTCTACGCCCTGACGAGTAGTCATCAACAGGCTTATACTGAGCGCTCAGCTACCCACTTTGACACAGAGGCTATTGCTGCATTCAAACCTTCTGGATTTGTACCGCCAGCCTGGGCAAGATCAGGTCGCCCACCGCCCTTACCGCCAACTTGATTGGCAACGTAATTAACTAACTCTCCCGCTTTAAACTTATCCGTTAAATCATCAGTCACGCCAGCTATTAAAGTGATCTTCTCACCACTAATAGACGCTAACAAGATTACGCCAGACTTCAACTTTTCCTTTAACTGGTCGATGGTCTGGCGCAACAAGACAGCATCCGAGTCCTGTAGCACTGTCGCCAATACAGTAACCCCGTTAACCGACTGAGCCTTAGCAACCAGGTCCTCCCCTTTAACTGAAGCTACTTTTGATTTGACGCGAACAAGCTCTTTTTCAAGTTTTCGAACATTATCTAAAATTTGCAATAATCGATCATTGGCTTCGTCTGGCGCAACCTTCAATAAAGATGAAATCTCATCTAACTGACTGCCTCTTCGATGAATATAATCAAGTGCGCTCTGTCCAGTAGTCGCCTCTATACGCCGAACACCAGAGGCAATACCTGTCTCAGCAGTTATCTTGAATAATCCGATATCGCCCGTCCGCTTGACATGCGTACCACCGCATAATTCTGTTGAAAAGTTGGCCATCTCTATCACACGGACCTCATCACCATACTTCTCCCCAAATAAAGCGATAGCGCCTGTTTCAATCGCCTGGTCATAAACCATCACTCGAGCCTGAACGTTAGCATTACTTCGAATGCTATTGTTGACTGCATTTTCGACTTGCTCTAGCTCCACCGATGTAAGTGGTTTAGGGTGAGAAAAATCAAATCGCGTTCTTGTTTCATCAACTAAAGAACCCTTTTGTTGCACATGATTACCCAGAACTTGACGTAACGCCGCATGAAGAAGGTGAGTGGCCGAGTGATTAAACATCGTAGCAGCACGAACAGCACCATCAACCTCAGCAGCAACCGAATCACCTACTTTCAACTCGCCATTTGCCACCTCACCGTGGTGTCCGAAGACCTCCGCTTGGATCTTCCGAGTATCGCCAACGCGAAATATCGAATAGGGAGGAACTTCGGTCGCAATAGTCCCACGATCACCTACCTGTCCCCCAGATTCGGCATAGAAGGTAGTCTTTTCAAGAACCACAATGCCGTTGTCCCCTTTGACTAAACGATCGACAAAAACACCATCTTTGTAGATTGCAAGTACCTCTGAATTTGTCGCCAACGATTCATACCCATTAAATTGTGTGTTTAGGCCTTTGTATTCGATTCCCTGAACAGTTTGAAATTTGGAAGCAGCCCTCGCCCTTTGTCGCTGCTGCTCCATTGCCGCTTCAAATCCTGACAGATCAATCTGGATACTACGCTCACGCGCAATATCGGCAGTTAAATCCACCGGGAAACCGAACGTATCGTATAAACGAAATACAGTTTCTCCGTCCAAGACCTTATCTTCCCTTAGTAAGGCGGCCTCTAAAACCGTCATACCCTTTTCAAGTGTTTCGGCGAAACGACGTTCCTCTTCAAAAAGAACCTCAGAGACCCGTTCTTGGGCAGTCACAAGCTCGGGATACGCTTTGCCCATAACCTTAACCAGGTCAGCAACCAGCTTATAAAAAAACGGAGTTAAACAATCTAATTTATATCCATGTCGAATCGCTCTTCGAATTATCCGCCTCAAAACATAGCCACGACCCTCGTTACTTGGCATTACCCCGTCAACGATGAGAAAAGCACAAGAGCGAATATGATCGACTATCACCCTTAAAGACGCGTTACCAGAATCTTGACAACCGGTCTCACGAACAACAGCATTGATTAACACTTTAAATAGATCAATCTCATAATTGGAATAAACCTTTTGTAGAACAGCGGCCATTCGCTCCAACCCCATACCTGTATCTACCGAAGGTTTAGGTAAAAAATTCATCGCCCCGGACTCATCACGGTTGAACTGCATGAACACCAAATTCCAAATCTCAATGAAACGATCCCCATCCTGATCTGCGGAACCCGGCGGGCCACCTTCTACCTGCGCCCCATGATCCCAAAATATCTCTGAACAAGGTCCACAAGGACCGGTATCTCCCATTTGCCAAAAATTATCACTTTGATATTTTTGACCACCCGGTTTATCACCGATACGCACAATACGTTCAGCAGGGATCTTGATCTCTTTAGCCCAAATATCGTAGGCCTCCTCATCCGTCTCGTACACCGTGACCCATATACGGCTGGGATCCAAACCAAACTCATCGGTCAATAAACCCCAAGCCAGTCGTATCGCATCTAATTTAAAATACTCCCCAAAACTAAAGTTTCCGAGCATTTCAAAAAACGTGTGATGGCGTGCGGTATAACCTACGTTTTCCAAGTCATTATGTTTGCCTCCCGCTCGCACACATCGCTGCGAGGTCGTAGCCCGAGAGTAAGAACGTTTATCATGCCCAAGGAATACATCCTTAAACTGAACCATACCTGCGTTAGTAAACAATAACGTTGGGTCGTTTCCAGGAACAAGCGGGCTACTCGAAACGATCGCATGACCACTTCGCTCAAAGTATTTAAGAAATCTTTCTCTAATTTCATCACTTTTCATTCGCGTGTCTCACTACATTAAATAACGCTTTATCAATCCTGAAAAACATCTCTTTCGAAGGTACAATCAGGATCCGATAAGACTTTCTTTATCGTACTTTGATCAAAACCTCGATTCAATAAAAAACGGGCTTGCTTTGCCCATTCAGCAGGACACTCGGGTTTCAAACTGTATTTTTTTGACCAAACCAATCTAGCAGCAGCCAGATCGCCAGTAAGAACCTCTTCTCGATATTTCAGGATGGTACTTTTAGCGACGCCTCTCGCCTCCAGATCCTGAAAAATTTTTCTCATACCAAACCGTTCACGCTTAGTGCGAATAAAAGCTTCGACATAACGACGGTCATCTAGGTAACCTTTATGCTCAAATTCATCCAGTAACTGGTTGATATCTTGCGGACTTCCACCCTTTAGAAGAAGCTTATTACCCAGCTCAAAACGCGTATATTCACGTCGCCCTAACAAACGCATCGCCGTTAGTGTGAGTGACTCTTCCAAATGAATTATCCCAAATTCTAATCTTCAGAACCTTCAGAATCTTCAGCATCTTTTGGAGCTTTTGCACCCTTGGGAGCTTTTGGAGCATTGGCAAGACGAACACCAACGATCTCACGTATTTTGTTTTCAATTTCAACAGAAATTTTCGGATTTTGCTTTAAAAATTCTCGGACATTATCTTTACCTTGTCCGATGCGATCACCATTGTAGCTATACCAGGCCCCCGCTTTTTCCACGATATTATGCTTCACTCCGAGATCAATGACTTCGCCTTCCCGGGAAATTCCCTGGTCATAAAGAATATCAAATTCCGCCTGCCTAAAAGGAGGGGCAACTTTATTCTTTACTACCTTGGCGCGAGTCTCATTGCCGATCACTTCATCAGATTTTTTTATCGCACCAATACGTCTAATATCAATTCGAACCGAAGAGTAAAACTTAAGGGCATTACCCCCTGTCGTAGTCTCAGGATTCCCAAACATGACACCAATCTTCATACGTATCTGGTTAATGAAAATAACTAACGTGTGAGATCTCTTAATATTTGCGGTTAGTTTCCGAAGTGCCTGAGACATCAATCTAGCCTGTAGCCCCATTTGTGGCTCACCCATTTCACCCTCAATCTCCGCCCGAGGCGTTAAAGCTGCAACCGAATCAACAACCACCACATCAACAGAACCTGATCGAACCAACATATCAGCTATCTCTAATGCCTGCTCACCGTTATCTGGTTGGGAAATTAACAATTCATCAATGTTGACACCTAATTTCTTCGCATACTCAGGGTCTAACGCATGCTCCGCATCAATAAAGGCTGCGGATCCACCAATTTTTTGCATTTCTGCAATCACAGAAAGCGTCAATGTGGTCTTACCAGATGACTCTGGACCATAAACCTCAACAACCCGCCCTCTGGGTAATCCACCAATGCCAAGCGCAATATCAAGGCCGAGAGATCCCGTCGAAACCACCTTCAAATCCGGATTAATTTCCTGCTCCCCAAGCCGCATAATGGAGCCTTTGCCAAACTGCTTCTCAATCTGAGATAGTGCCGCCTCTAGCGCTTTTTGCCTATTTTCATTCATTTGTGTATGAGCTCCGGATGTCTAAGATTAATCGTAGTTTATTAGTATTAGATTATCGCACAGCCTCGACAAGTCCGAAGCCACTTTATTAAAACCCGCCTATCCGACTGTGCCATACCTCGAGAAGTACTAGTCCTGAGCTAAAAACTGCTCCATCAAACTGAGGCTCTCTATCACCGATTTCTGACGCACAGAGTTGCGATCTCCTTCAAACAAAAATCTTCTTGTCATCAAACCCTTAAGCTTACTCCCTACACCAATCCAGACTGTGCCCACAGGTTTGTCTTCGGTTCCCCCTTCAGGACCCGCAACACCACTTGTCGCAATTGCACAATTCGCTCCGGTACGATTCAAAACGCCGAATAACATCTTCTCAACGACAACGTCAGACACCGCTCCATATTGATCGATCAATTTAGGATCCACCCCCAATTGCTGCACTTTTGATTGATTAGAATAAGTGACGAAGCCAACATCGAACCAAGATGAACTACCTGGCACCATCGTTAGGGCTTGTGCGACCCATCCGCCGGTGCATGACTCCGCAGTCCCAACAATCAAAGCATTTTCTTTGAGTATCAAACCTAAACGTTGACTAATTTGATAAATATCTGATTTAAGGTAAGAGCTCATCACTGAATCAGTTAGTCCCCAGCAAGGCTACGACCGGCACGAAAACTGTAAACGCACAAAGGGTGTATACCGCAGCGACTAAATCATCCAGCATCACGCCCAGCCCTCCTTTTACGCGTTGGTCTATAAGACGTATTCCAAAAGGCTTTAAGATATCAAAAATACGAAAAACAATAAAACCGAGCACATGAAAGATCATATTTTGCGGAATAAGCGCTAATATAATTCCGAAAGCGACGATCTCGTCAATCACGATCGCAGAATGATCTGAATGACCTAGGATAGTTTCCGAAACCGCACAAATCTTAATGCCTACTAAGAACATCACAACCCAAAATAGCAACAACAGTTCTACCGACAAACTAGCGCCTAACAAATAGTGAATTGGCAAAGCGACTAACGTCCCCCAAGTTCCTGGGCCTGGACGAATCAAGCCAACACCAAAGCCACACGCCACAAATAGATATGGATGCTTAAAAACCTGATTAGCTATAGAAACGCTATTTTTTTCTTGCAAAATGATCGAAACCTCTTTGGAAGTCTTTTTTAAAATCGACATTCCCGCAGCGAACTATAACACCAGCGCCTTGGATCACGCGACCGATCTTAGTAAGCGACAAACCTAGCTCGCCAGCAATCTTATTTATACTATTTTCATGTTCTACATTAGCTGTAAACAAAAGCTCATAATCATCACCACCACCGAGAATACTGCTCTCAATGTTTTGATCATACCGCAGATTTTTTATTGACTCATGTAATGGAATTTTTTCATAATCAATGATAATTTTCACACCAGATTGATCTGCAATATGCCCAGAATCAGCTACTAAGCCATCAGAAATATCGATTGCCGAATTCGCAATCCCGAGTAACTTTTGACCGAGCTCTATCCGAGGTTGCGGCTGATGCAAATGCTGCAAGAAGTCTTGTTCTTCTTCGATAGTAAATTGAAGTACTCCCTGTTTAATCAAAAGACCAATGGAACCAAGCCCAATTAAACCGGAAACCCATACGTCATCCTCCAGGCAAGCATGATCTCTCCGCAAAGCAGCATCTGATTTCACAAATCCAATTGCCGTTAGAGTAATCGACAAGGTGTCCCCTCGATTGGTATCTCCGCCCACAAGAGCCACAGAGTGACGACTGAGCAATTCCTTGACGCCATTGGAAAACCGCTCAATCCAGATTTCATCAGAACAGGGCAACGTGATAGACAAAAGCACATATTTTGGAATCGCTCCCATCGCAGCAAGATCCGATAAATTTACTGCGACAGATTTATAGCCGATAGAAAATGGATCATCCGTCGATAAAAAATGAGTACCGCTTACCAGTGTATCGGTAGTAAGAACTAAATCCCGACCATCACCCATGTCTATTAAGGCACCATCATCACCGACACCGAGCCGCACACCAGCTGAATTATGATGGAAGTACTTGCGTATAATTTCAAATTCCGAAGCCAAACTTTTGACCTCTGTCCTAAATCAACTTCTGGAAACTACGGCCAAGAACTCTTTGTACTCTTCATCATCCATTGAAAAGCTGTGTTCTTTCATTGGGAATTGCCCTCCTCTAACCTCATTCTGAAAGTCATCAAGTGCCTTAAGAATAATCTCCCAACAATTTGCATATTTCTTCATGAACTTTGGAGAAAATCGATCGAACAACCCGACCATATCATGTAACACCAAGTTCTGACCATCGCATCCGGCACCGGCCCCAATACCAATTGTGGGTATCCGAAGCGTATCAGTAATCAGTGCCGCGACCCGATCAGGAATAGCTTCTAAAACAATTGCGAAGCATCCAGCCCTCTCTAGCGCAAGCGCATCGCACAAAAGTTGCGCCCCCGCTTTAGCACTCTTTCCCTGAACTCTGAATCCCCCCATCTTTGACAGCAATTGTGGCGTCAGTCCGATATGAGCCATCACAGGAATCCCTGCGTCTACAACCGCCTTCGCTATATCTGCAAACTCTTCGCCCCCTTCCATCTTGACAACATCTGCACCCCCCTCTTTGACCATACGCATCGCATTATTAATCGCATCTGCTTTGGTTGCATGGTAAGCCCCGAGAGGAAGATCACCAACCAAGATGCATCGCTTTGTAGCCCGAGATATCGCCTTCGCGTGATGAATCATTTCATCCATGGTAACGGGCACTGTACCGGTGTAACCCAGTGCCGTCATCCCCAAAGAATCCCCAATCAAAATACAATCCACTCCAGAGCGATCAACAAGCTGCGCTGTAGGAAAATCGACAGCTGTTACCTGAAATACTTTTTCTCCACGATCCACCTTATCTTGCAAATCATATATAGACAATTTCTTAACAACATCTTCAGACATGCCGCACCCCCCATCTAAGTGTTTTCAGCATAATTAAGATTGTGCTGCGCGGCAGCCCTTGAGATATCGATCCAGGACGCCATTAATGTATTTATGTCCATCAGTTCCGCCAAACTGCTTTGCCAACTCGACACACTCGTTGATGACTACCTTAAATGGCACCTCAGAAGTTTCACCAAGCTCAACCATAGCAATGAGCAAAATCGCTTTTTCTATCGGTGAAATTTGTGATATCGGGCGATCAAGGCAGGATTCAATATCTTTGTAATATCGTAACGAATTGTTAATCGCAGATTCTAAGAGGCTACGCGTGTAATTTACATCCGCCTTCGGATATTCTTCCTCGGTGATTAAAACCTCTATGATCTTCTCGACCTCAACCTGGTTTACTTGCCAATGATACAAGCCTTTCATAGCTAATACCCGAGCGTATCGCCGACTACCTTTCATAAATTAGATCTAGTAGCCGCACCATACCAATGGCCACATCAGCACATTGTTTTGATTTTTGCTCCATACGCTCGGTTGTCTGATTCATGTTTTCACAAGTAAGAATCCCGTTAGCAATCGGAATACCCGTATCCAACTGAACCCTCATAATTCCCTTCGCTGATTCGTGTGAAACCACTTCAAAATGGTATGTCTCTCCTCGAATTACAGACCCGAGCGCAATTAATGCATCGAAGCTACCGGTTTTTGCCATAGCATCCAAAACGATCGGGATTTCCAGCGCGCCCGGAACCTCAGCATATGTAATATCATCGGGGCTAACGCCTAAGTGCACTAGCTGTTCGCCACAAGCCACGCGCATCGCTTCCGTAACATCCTTATTAAATTGCGCGATAACTATGCCAACCTTTAACCCATCACCGGTAACTTCCTCAAAGGGTTGAGTCTCAAATTTTTGCAACTATCTTGCTCCTTATCATTTCCCGAAAACACCAGGAGTCAACATTTATCACATACCTCAATCAGATGGTTTTTCCCTATAGCCAACAGTCTCTAGATCAAAACCAGTCATGCTAGGCATTCGCCTTGGTGTAGCCATCAACCTCATACGAGCAACACCAAGATCTTTCAAAATTTGAGCGCCAATCCCATAGTTACGAAGGTCCATTTTTGTCGGCAACTCTTGGCCTGGTTGCAAATGTCGCAGCAGCGAATCCCCGTCCTCAGTGCGGTGGATAAGTATCAAAACACCTGTACCCGCTTGGTTGATAGTGGCCAAGGCATCATCAAAGTGCCATGAATGTATACGACTATTCTTATCGAGAAGATCAGCTATGGACAAAGGTTCATGAACTCGAACCAAGATCTCTTTGGAAGCTTCCAATGTTCCTTTAACAAGTGCCAGATGTACTTCTTTTGAAATGCGATCACGATAAGCAACCAACTTAAAAGATCCGGCAACCGTATCAATAGATCGCTCCAAAACACGCTCCACCAGCGATTCATGCTGGCCTCGATAAGCAATTAAATCGGCAATCGTTCCGATTTTAATATTATGCTGGATACTAAAAGTTACGAGATCAGGCAGTCGAGCCATTTCACCATTTTCTTTTAAGATCTCGCAAATCACAGCCGACGGTTGCAATCCTGCCATCAAGGCCAAATCGCAACCAGCCTCAGTATGTCCGGCCCTCACTAGAACTCCACCCTCTACCGCCTTCAGAGGAAAAACATGCCCTGGCTGTACGATATCCGTCGGAGAAGCGTCAGCAAAGGAGGCCACCTTAATTGTTAGCGCCCTATCCGCGGCAGAAATTCCAGTCGTAACACCCTGTGCAGCCTCAATCGAAGCAGTAAAATTTGTACCCATACGAGAACCGTTGAAGCCTACCATAGGCATCAAATTTAACTTTCGACACTTTTCCTCAGTTAGCGTCAAACAGATAAGTCCTCTACCAAATGTAGCCATAAAATTTACAGCTTCCGCTGTCACATGCTCCGCGGCCATAACAAGATCCCCCTCGTTTTCACGATCTTCCTCATCGACGAGAATAACCATCTTTCCGTTTTTAAAATCATCAATGATGTCGGATATTGGGCTAATGTCAGATGTCATATTGAGTCAGAATTAGTTAAGAGCTTTTCCACATAACGCGCCAGCATATCAACTTCTAAATTAACGCAACTACCAGGCCTAATAAATTTTAAATTAGTCATGTTGATCGTATGAGGCACAAGATTAATCAGCACTTTATCTTTTTTATCTTCATTCACGGTCAAACTCACACCATTTACTGTTATAGATCCTTTTTTGACAAGATACCTATTTAATGCCGACGGAATTGTAATAGTTATCTCCCAATTCCCATCTCTTTCGTCAACAACCTCAATCTTTCCAATCCCATCAACGTGTCCACTTACTAAATGTCCACCAACTAATGAGTTTAGTGTCATGGCACGTTCTAAATTAACGACATCACCCACTAAAAAACCGGTAACCAGTTTTAGTGTCTCTGGCGATACATCAAAATCAAGCGAGTTTTCACTTAAGCCAACGACCGTCAAACACGCGCCGTTAACCGCGATACTGTCACCAATTGCGACGCCATCCATCTTGAAAAGATCACTGCGCACCACCAAACTTGCACCTGCCCCAGCAGCTTCGCAACGCTCTACACCACCTGTGCACTCAACAATTCCTGTAAACATAATCAAAATCTAACCATAACTCTAAAATCCCTACCAAATTTTTTAATGTCAATGATATCTCTCTCGGCGACTTCGTCCATCTTTTCTAGCTCATTAAGAAAAAACATTCCTCTGCCTTGGGCACCCAAAAATTTCGGCGCATAGTAGATGATCATCTCATCAATTAAATTTCTACGCAGGAACGCACTATGCAAGTTAATACCCGCCTCCACTAAAACCTCATTCATATGCTGGTTAGCTAATTCAATTAAGAGCGCCGCTAAATCAACGCGGCCATTCGAGTCGGGCAACACCAATACATTAACGCCTTTATCAATAAAGGGGCCTAGTCGCTCCTTATTTGTGACTGCAGTCGCAATCGTTGCTCCAGGCATTTTAAAAAGCCGTGCACTCAAGGGGCTACGTAATTGACTATCCACAACTACCTTTACAGGCTGTCGACTCGTTTCAATATATCGTACAGTCAGTCTGGGGTCATCCTCTACGACGGTACCAACTCCCGTAAGCACAGCACACGAACGCGCTCGCCACCGATGAACATCCTCTCTTGCTAACTCTGACGTGATCCACTGACTCTTTCCATTTTCTAACGCGGTTTTTCCATCAAGTCCTGCAGCAACTTTGACACGAACCCAAGGCTTACCGGACTCCATCCTTCTAAAAAAACCGATATTAAGCTCTCGCGACTTCTGAGCGAGTAATCCCTCTAACACTGTAATCCCATTCGCCTTAAGTCGCTCGATCCCTTTCCCATTGACCAATGGGTTAGAATCCCGCGAGCTCAAAATGACTCGACTTATACCTGCTTTAATGATGGCGTCAACACAAGGAGGTGTTTGCCCCTGATGAGCACATGGCTCTAGATTGACATAAAGCGTTGCGCCTAAGGTCTCAGCAGCAGCTTGCTTCATTGCCAAGACCTCTGCGTGCGCCTCCCCAGAAGCAACATGCCATCCTTGACCAACGATACGTCCATTTTTCACAATCACACAACCCACTCTTGGGTTCGGTGCAGTCGAGTACAGGCCTAGAGTCGCTAATTCAAGCGCCTTAGCCATGAAATACTCATCTTCATGCGCCTCGGTTTCAACCACGCTCACGGTTTTTGAACTTCCTCGAGGACATCTCGAAAATCCTCTTCATCTTGAAAGTTTCGATAAACCGAAGCGAAGCGGATATAAGCCACCTTATCCAATTTACGTAACTCTGCCATCACCAATTCACCTATGCGGCGTGACTCAATCTCACGCACTCCGAATGATAAAGTTTTTTGGATAATACGATTTATCGCATCTTCAACTAAATTGGTAGGTACAGGCCGCCTATGCAGCGCACGTGAAAAACCAGTTCTGATCTTCCTTTCATCAAATTCCTCTCGGGTGCCATTCGTCTTAACCAATTGGGGCATGCGTAACTCAACCACCTCATAAGTTGTAAAGCGCTTATCGCAAGCCACACAACGCCTACGGCGACGGATACTATCACCACTTTCAGAAACTCTTGAATCCACTACTTGTGTGTCTTCATAACTGCAAAACGGACATTTCATATCTTGTTTCCGTCACAAAATGAATCGTTGGTCATCCGTACACAGGATGCCGTTTACACAGGTCCTTAATAGCATCTCTCACTTTAGCCGCAACCGAAGCATCATGTGGCCGATCTAGAACATCGGCAATCAAATTTGCCGTTTGACATGCCTCTTCATAACCAAAACCTCTAGTAGTCACCGCAGGAGAACCAATACGGATACCACTCGTCACAAACGGCGACTCCGGGTCATTCGGTATTGCGTTCTTATTGACCGTAATATGCGCAACGCCAAGTACACGCTCCACCTCTTTCCCTGTAATTTTTTTTCCACGTAAATCAACTAAAAATAAATGGCTATCCGTACCGCCTGAAATAATCCTCAAACCTCGCTCCGTGAGAACCTTCGCCATGGCCTTTGCATTAATGATTACCTGCTCTTGATAAGCAACAAACTCCTGAGTCAGTGCTTCTTTAAGTGCGACAGCTTTTCCAGCAATGACGTGCATCAAAGGTCCTCCCTGATTCCCAGGGAAAATTGAAGAATTCACACGTTTTTCATACTCAAGACTTGATAGGATCAAACCACCTCTCGGACCTCTTAATGTTTTATGGGTCGTAGTCGTTACAAAATCTGCAATACCTACCGGTGAAGGATAAACACCTGCAGCGACCAGACCAGCATAATGTGCCAGATCAACCAAGAAATAGGCATCAATGGCTTTTGCCACTTCAGCAATTCGAGCCCAATCAATAATCAACGAGTACGCAGAAGCCCCCGCAACTATCATTCTAGGCTTATGTTTATGAGCTAACTCCTCAATTGCGGAGTAATTAATAATTTCATCTTTATCCAGGCCGTAACTCACGAAGTTATAAATCTTACCGCTAAAATTTACAGGGGAACCATGGGTAAGGTGGCCTCCGTCCGCTAGCGCCATGCCGAGTACAGTATCACCTGGCTTAAGGACAGACATATAAACTGCAGCATTTGCCTGACTACCAGAGTGTGGTTGTACGTTTACCGCTTCCGCGCCAAACAATTCTTTAGCACGACTGATCGCCAACATCTCAACTTGATCAACAAACTCACACCCGCCGTAATAACGTTTGCCAGGGTAGCCCTCAGCATATTTATTAGTCAGCAAGGACCCCTGAGCTTCTAATACTGCTGGGCTAGCGTAATTTTCTGACGCAATCAGTTCCACGTGATCTTCTTGCCTTTGAAACTCTAAGCTCATAGCATTCCAAAGCTCCGGATCACTACTTTGAATACTATCTTTATGGCGAAACATACGGGTTTAATTGCCTTTTAAATATATTAAGATCGACAATTTTATCATTGCGCGCTGCGGCATTCATAAATTCGTCGAATCTGTCAGAATAGCGTCCAGACCTAAAGATGCAGTGTAATCCGCCGAACGATCATAATTAAAAATATGTAAGGGGAGAAAGGACATGCCAAAAAGCCTACTTAGTAAATTTATTTGGTTAGGAATCGTAGTCCTTGGCGCGAGTGCTGTTGGCGGCATAGCAATTACTCGCGGGGAGTCGATCAATGCGATCTGGTTCATCGTCGCCGCTATTTGTACTTATCTAGTCGGATTTCGATTTTATAGCGCATGGATTTGTGCAAAAGTTCTAGTCTTGGATGAAACGCGCGCAACACCGGCTGAGAGATTGAATAACGGTCGAGATTTTATTCCAACCAATAAGTGGGTCACTTTCGGACATCACTTTGCCGCTATTTCCGGACCAGGGCCGCTCATTGGGCCAACACTCGCCATGCAATTTGGTTATCTCCCTGGAACGATTTGGATTCTTGTTGGTGCAGTCCTTGGAGGCTGTGTACAAGACATGATCATCCTTTTTTGCTCTACAAGACGCGATGGTCGCTCGTTAGGTCAAATAGCTAAAGATGAACTTGGACCCATCGGAGGCTGGGCAGCCTTACTAGGAACCATGATGATTATGATCATTCTGATAGCCGTTCTAGGTCTGGTGATCGTGAAGGCTATGGCTCATAGCCCGTGGGCAACTGCAACTGTGCTTGGTACAATTCCAGTTGCAATGCTGGTCGGCATTTATATGAAAGGCATTCGTCCAGGTCGCGTACTAGAGGGAACACTTATTGGAATTGCTCTACTTTTTGTGTGCGTTCTAGGAGGGGGATGGATAGATGCAAATGAATCTATCCGTGGTTTATTTGAATGGAGTAGTGAGCAAACCGCATGGTTCGTGATCATTTACGGATTTAGCGCCGCTGTTCTTCCTGTATGGCTTTTATTAGCACCTCGAGACTACCTGTCAACATTTCTTAAGCTTGGCGTTGTGTTTTTGCTTGCGTTCTCAATTGTTATCCTGGCTCCTGAAATCAAAATGCCTCACCTCACACAGTTTGCGGAAAACGGCATGGGACCTATTTTCAAAGGTGATTTGTTCCCATTTGTGTTCATCACGATTGCGTGTGGGGCTATTTCTGGATTTCACTCATTGGTCGCTTCCGGCACGACGCCTAAACTACTTACTAATGAGCGAGAAATTAGAATGATCGGATACGGATCCATGGCGCTTGAGTCATTCGTAGCTATCATGGCAGTCGTCGCAGCTACCGTCTTAGAGCCTGGGGTTTTCTTCGCAATCAACAGTCCTGCAGGCGTTGTAGGCAGTACAGCTGCCGAAGCCGTGGCTACTATTTCCTCTTGGGGTTTTCCAGTTAGTGTTGAGGAAATGGAATCCCTAGCGACAAGCATGGGTGAATCGACCTTATTTGCTCGGACTGGCGGTGCTCCATCACTTGCAGTGGGTATGGCGACCATTTTCTCAGGGACCTTTGGGGGATCAGCTCTCGCTGTGTGGTATCACTTCGCCATCATGTTCGAGGTACTCTTCATCCTCACAACGTTAGATGCAGGAACGCGAGTTGGTCGATTTATGCTCCAAGATTTTGGAAAACACATTTGGAAACCAATCGGTAACGTATCATCCTACCCAATGACCATTCTTGCCAGTGTCATCTTTGTGTCGGCGTGGGGCTACTTCCTGTGGCAAGGCGTGAAGGATCCTCATGGAGGCATCAACATACTCTGGCCTCTATTTGGAATTTCAAATCAGCTTTTAGCAGGCATCGCTCTATGTGTTGCCACCAGCATCATAATAAAAATGGGCAAACTGCGTTATGCGTGGGTTACAGGTCTACCGCTGATTTGGCTAACATTTATATGCACTTGGGCCGGATGGGAAAAAGTATTTAGCTCTAACCCTGCCGTAGGTTTCCTATCCGGGGCTTCAGATATGGCTGATAAGCTTGCTGCTGGAGCCCTAAGTCCAGACGTTGCCGCAGTAGCTCCGCAGTTAATCTTTGCAAAACGTATTGATGCGGTATTAGCGATTCTCTTCGCAATCATTTTATGGATTGTGATCATTGATATGCTCAGAATGAGCTTTAAGTTTCTCAATGGAGGAAAAGTACTGCCTCTTTCAGAAGCTCCTTACGTACGCTTGAACTTAAACACATCCTCAGTTACCACAGGATTACACTAAAAATTAAGGACAACCTAATGAATATACTTAAAAAGTTTTGGGCATATATTCGACAAGCTTCTGGAGATGACGCGTACGAACGTTATTGTGCGCATCATCAACTTAATCATCACGAGTCCGAACTCATGAATCGTGCCGAGTACTTTGAATATCGACAACATAATAAATGGAGTGGCGTGACTCGATGTTGCTAAATTTTGAGGACGCGGGTGCTCAGCAACTGATTGTAAAGAACACTAAGGTCTCTTTGACTGGCGACAAACAGTTACCGCTGACGACCCCAGACATATCGATACTTTAAATATTTGCCGCCATCGGGAGAGTCCCATATCCGCGCCTCGTAGCGCTCCCCCCCAATACGTTCATAGAATGTAACAGCCGGCTTGTTATCAGCCAGTACCCACAGATACACACGTGACTCATTAAATTGTGCTCGACTAAGATCGGCTATACGCTCCACCATTTGAGCACCATAACCATGTCGCTTCAAAGCGTGACTGACATGCAAATTATCTATAAAAGTTCCAAACGCCTCATCCGCTGAAAAATAGGCACACACGAATCCAACTATATCTTGGGCGCTCTCTAGGCATAAGATAAGTTGATTTACACTTGGATTAGCGAAACGGCCCATCCATATCTGCAACCGATCCGACTCGACCTCATGATCTAAGTACTGATCACTCAAAATGCCTTTGTACGCACGCTGCCAACTTTTAGCATGGAGTGCCGCAATTGTAATGCAGTCATCAAGCGAAGCCTCTCGGATTTTAACCATACATTAGATCTATTCTTTTTTTTCCTCGAAAGCCACAAGAAAAGGTTCAATCGAAGCCCTTCTAGATTCCATTTGTAATTTTATTTCTCGCGTAATGTCCTCCATGTATCGAAATATTGCACCCTGCATCGGTATGGCCAGCATTTTCCAATATTTGGGCCCAACACAAAACTCACTGTCTGGGCTACAAGCTATAAATGTGTATGCCTCCTTCTGCCCAGCTTTCCACGTAACCATTTCGTCAGGCATTCGTTTACGTGCTTCTTTTTGTAAAGCCTCCAGCTCATTGCGGGTCTCTTCGAGACGATAATCCCATCGGTCAGTAAAGGTATAATAAAAGAGTGTTGTCTCACCGAGGTACCATTCCATTAGCTGCCTTTGTATCACCCCGCCTTCGGTCTTAAAATGTTCTGCGATTGATGATGCCTGCTCGCCGGTGAAGTTATTAGCCGTGTACTCAGTCCAAATATCAGTAAGCCAACCTCCAGAACTGAATTTATTCAGAAGTACTTCGTCACCAATTAAGATTAGATAGTCTACGGCCTGTTGGAATTCAATCTTATCCTCCCACCATTCTTCCCCCAGACCGCGCTCCCTACCCCAGGTTAAAACGTATGTTTTAGCTGCCTTAACAACCTGCTGGCGAACCATAAGCTCGCCACCCCTCAAAATTAAGGTCTGATCATGTGCGCCCACGACCGCTTGGACTGACCTTTCTTTGAGTATTCTCTTTTCCGCATCAGAGCCTAGAACTTCAGAAGAATCTTGGGCGAACGCCAAGAACCCAAACATTAAAAGTTGAATCAGTACAAAGCTTAAAACTATATTTTTTTGTATCACCATCTACCCCCTATACTCAATGACTAGCAAATAAGCCAAAAGATTTAATTATTCTTTAGAACCACAATTCATCTAGACTTTACTTTTAATTCGAATATCCAAATAATCCATTAGGATAAACGAAAAAAACTCAGAGCAAACAAGCAATGAAATCTAAAGATCAAATTGCTCATGATAAACATTGCTCCGTGTACGTGTTTACAATTAAAACTGTATTCAAAAAATAAAGGTAATCGTTATGGAACGTATTTATTCAACACAATATGGTGAGGTGCCACTGCCCAAAGGAATTGTATCCCGTAAGATTAAAAACAATAACGGCCTCGAGATGCATATATTGGAATCTCGGCCGGACGAGAAGGGAAGACCGCTAATCATACTCGCTCATGGCTTTCCAGAATTAGCCTATAGCTGGAGGCATATCCTTCCAGAAATCGCGTCACTTGGCTACGTGGTAGTTGCACCAGACCAACGAGGTTTTGGTCGAACAACAGGATGGAGCAATCAATATGATAATTCGATAGAGCCCTTTAACCTAGTTAACTTAGCTCGAGATATCGTTGGATTAGTAAAGGCTCTTGGATACAGCGAAGTTAAAGCGATTATCGGTCATGATGCGGGCTCTTATGTCGCCGGAGTCTGCGCGCTAATCCGCCCCGATTTATTCAAAGCTTGTGTGATGATGAGTGCTCCGTTCACTGGCGCACCTCCTATGATTGAGGAAACAAACTCAGTTCTAGCACACCCCACCATTCATGATTTAGAAGACAAATTGCGCGCACTTAAAGAACCAAGAAAACACTATAAAGTCTATTTTTCTGCACCGTCCTCAAATGACGATCTGATGAATGCACCCCAAGGACTACATCAATTTCTAAGAGCTTACTATCATCACAAGAGTGCTGCATGGATTTATAACCAACCATTCAAACTATCGTCATGGGATGCCGAAATAATCGCACAAATGCCGACTTACTACATCATGCATAGAGACCAAACAATGCCCGAGACAGTAGCCTCTCACATGCCAGACGAAAATCAGATTCGTGCATGTCAATGGCTACCTGACGAAGAACTTGCTGTGTATGTTTCAGAATACACAAGAACTACGTTTCAAGGCGGGCTGCAGTGGTATCGGTGTGCGATTGAGGGGATCAATCAATCCGCGCTATCTCTTTTCTCCGGACAACGCATCCGAGTCCCATCCTTATTTCTGTCGGGAAAAAATGACTGGGGTATTTATCAAACGCCTGGCGCCATAGAACATATGCATCATCAGGTGTGCACATCAATGAAAGATGTTGTCCTCGTCGATAATGCTGGCCATTGGGTACAACAAGAACAAAGTCAGGCTGTCATAGGTAATCTTACACATTTCCTCCGGAGTCTTTAACCATGCCTTTTGTCCAATACAACGTGTCCATGGAAGAGGCTCACGCCCACCTCTTCAACGTCACGTGTCAAATTAACGCGCCTAGTCCTGAGAAGCAGATCATATCGCTACCGGCGTGGATTCCTGGCTCCTATCTCATCAGAGATTTTTCTAAAAATATTATCCGCATAAAGGTTTTTTGCGCCGATGCAGAAATCCCTATACAAAAAATCGATAAAGATTCTTGGTCGATCCCGACTAACGGCGAACCGATTACTATTTTTTATCAGGTCTATGCGCGAGATCGTTCGGTTCGAACAGCGTATCTTGATCAATTTAGAGGTTTTATTAATGGTACAAGCTTATTCCTTCAAATACATGGCTTAGAGCATACGCAGCACAAAGTAGACATCTCCAGACCGAGTTGGTTGCCCACACACAAAAAATGGAGCGTGTCGACCGCCATGATACCCAACCGAATCGATAGGCTTGGGTTTGGACGATATGTAAACGAATCCTATGAATCCTTAATAGATCATCCTCTTGAAATTGGAGAATCGATTAAGTCGTCTTTCTTCGTTAAAAACGTTCCCCATAACGTCGTAATTACAGGTAATCCTCGTGCAAATATTCGACGCATATGCCAAGACCTAAAGTTAATTGTGGAGACACAAGTTGAATTTTGGGGTGCTATACCCGTAGATAGATATACATTTCTAATCAATGCAGTCAATGATGACTACGGAGGCCTTGAGCACTCCCACTCAACAGCGCTAATATGCTCAAAGACAGACTTGCCAACTGACTCAGATTCACCGATTGCTGATGGCTATCTGAAATTCCTAGGTTTATGCTCACATGAGTACTTCCACTTATGGAACATCAAGCGACTAAAACCTGCAGTATTTTCACCTTACGATCTCACTAAAGAAAACTACACTGAGCTCTTATGGGCATTTGAAGGCATCACCTCTTATTATGACGACCTCATGCTCTACAGAGCAGGACTGGTAGATGAGAGGCGTTATCTGAGCTTACTCGCTAAGACAATAACCGCTGTTAAAAAAACTAATGGCAGATCAAAGCAGACTTTAGCGGAATCAAGCTTTTATGCTTGGACCAAATTCTACAAACAAGATGAAAACGGAATTAACTCTATTGTCAGCTACTACAGCAAAGGGAGTCTAGCCGCCCTATGTCTTGATCTGCATCTGCGTAAAAAAACTGACGGACGGACCTCATTAGATACTGTGATGAGAGCGCTTTGGAATACTTATGGCAAGAAAAATAAAGGAGTTCCAGAAAATGGAATCGAAACGACAGCTGCGCTTGTTTCAGGGCTAGATCTACGCGATTTTTTTCATCGTATTATTCGATCAACTAGGGAGTTACCGATTAAACCATTACTAAATAGTGTCGGCGTCCAATTAACATTCACCACGCCCAATGGGCCTTCAGACAGCGGGGACGCGGTGAATACTTCAGTTGATAAAAACCGACAAGCGATAAAGCATGACTTAGGCTTCACCCATAGCAACACTGCTGACGGCTTGCGCATAAAACAAGTTTTTGACAACGGAGCAGCACAACATGCTGGAATTGCTCCAGGAGATGTCATTATGGCGATAAACCGGCAAAGACCCTCGATAAATAATATGCAACAAATTATCGATCTAGAGAAAAAAAATTCGGTAATTCCAATTCATGTGTTTAGAGATGATGTGCTTCACACCGTACAGTTTCCCTTACTGTCAGCGCCAAAAAACATTGCTTACTTATATCTCGACCCATTAAAAAATAAGCTACTTCATAATTGGTTGAATCGAAAAGTAAAATCACGTTAAATGCGTTTTAATAACATAGAGATACCCTGCCCCACACCAATACACATTGTCACAAGCGCGTACTTTGCACTAGTTAAAGACAATTCGGTAGCCGCTGTAAGCGCTAGTCTTGCACCGCTCATCCCCAACGGATGTCCAAGCGCAATTGCCCCCCCATTGGGATTTACCCTAGAATCTCCATCCTGAATATCTAAACCGCGAGTTACAGCAAGCGCTTGAGCAGCAAATGCTTCATTTAATTCAATAATCCCAATTTCATCAATAGAGATTTTCTCTCTCTTTAAAAGCTTTTGTGTCGCGGGTAACGGGCCAATACCCATAATCCGAGGCTCAACACCTGCTGTCGCAAAACCGACAACACGCGCCAATGGAGATAGATTGTTCTCTCTCATAGCAAGCTCGCTGGCGAGGACCAACGCGCAAGCTCCATCATTGACTCCTGATGCATTCCCTGCGGTAACTGTTCCTTTTGCGGTGACTATTGGCGAAAGTTTGGAAAGCTTTTCAAGCGTAGTTTGTCGAGGATGTTCATCTTCAAAGACAATAATGGGTTCGCCCTTTCTTTGGGGCAACGATACCGGTACAATTTCCGCCTGCAATCTGCCGGAAATCAGGGCTTTTGCAGCTTTTTCCTGAGAACTCAAAGCAAATTTATCTTGATCTGCACGGTTAACGTTGAATTGGCTCGCCACATTCTCTGCGGTTTCAGGCATGCTGTCGATCCCGTACAATTCGCGCATAATTGGATTGACGAAACGCCAACCAATGGTCGTATCGAATACTTGATTTGCTCTAGAAAAAGCGACCTCTGCTTTCGGCATCACAAAAGGAGCTCTAGACATACTCTCAACCCCACCCGATACAATTAAATTTTGTTCTCCCGCCTTGATTGATCGAGCAGCGATGGACACCGCATCAAGTCCAGAACCACATAGCCGGTTGATCGTGCTGCCTGGAACATGACTAGGCAATCCGGACAAGAGTGTAGCCATTCTGGCCACATTTCTATTGTCTTCACCTGCTTGGTTTACACAACCGAACACAACATCATCAAGCCGATCCCAATCAACCCCAGACAGTGTCTCCTTAAGGTGACGGAGAGGGATCGCTGCGAGATCATCAGTTCGCACAGATGAGAGTACGCCACCATATCGACCAATTGGAGTCCGTACACCAGCACAAATGAACACTTCAGCCATAAGATAAATCCAGATTTCTTATTAATTTCGATAATTTAGTTCAGTGTATACAAACATCATCGTATTGGTCACTGATTGAATCACTCCCTAATTCTTAATCCAACCTTTTTTACAACACCTAGACTATCAACTTCTTTAACAACTAGTTCTAAAGGACCAAAGAAAACTCGATCACCAACAACACATTGATTTCTGAAACGTATTCGCATGAATTGTGACAGCGTCATATTTTTAGTTGAACTAGGCACCTCTCCACCATACATATCTGCGACATCATCAATGAGCGCATCACCGTTCAAAGTAAAGTCCCCAAAATAACGAGCTTGCTCCAACTCGGCCACCTCATCAGTTGGCAATAACATTTGATTCACGAGTGACACCTTGTTCTGTGACGAAATCACATATAATAGATCACCTGATTCGATTACGTGTTCATCAATACCTTGGACTGATTCATCAACACGAAACGCCGCAATAAATCGAATGCCATCTGGCACAAGAAGACTGTCGATACGACGTTTAGTAACAGGACTATTCTCGGCTATCTTATAGCCGAGAATTGTTAAGTCGGAGCTACCCGGAACTTCTATGCTTTCTGCATAATACGGCGCATTCTCAATAGGCAACTTCAACTTAAGCCATTGAGCAAAGGGAGCCACTGTCCAGCCCTGAAGAATCAGCGAAAAAAGTACCGACACAAACGCAACGTTAAAGTACAGTTCAGCATCAGCCAATCCACCCAGAACCGGAAACGTTGCGAGCACAATAGGAACTGCTCCACGTAATCCCACCCAGCTGATAAACAATTTCTCTTTAGCCGCAAATCGAAACGGAGACAAACTTACCAACACAGCAATAGGTCTGGCAACGAACACTAAGAGTAGCGCAACACCCACACCCACATCCCAATACTTAGTCAACGTGGTTGGAGTCACCAACAAACCAAGCATCAAAAATAACGATATCTGAGCAAGCCATGCGAGACCATCATGCACTTTTCTAATATTATTCGCAGCGTGCGCTTCAGTATTACCCACAATAAGGCCTGCGATATAAATCGCCAAAAATCCACTCGCACCCATCATAGTGACCAAACCAAACAAAGTGAGTCCTCCAGCCGCAGCAAGCAAAGGATAGAGGCCCGCGGTTAGAGTTACTCGACTTATGGTTCTCGATAAAACCTGCCCGCCAAGCCACCCCAAGATCGCCCCAACCCCAAAATGATAGAAAAATTCCGGAATGATTGACGCTACAACGATATCCTGACCTTGTCGCACTCCCTCAACGAACATCAGGGTCAAAAACACTGCCATTGGATCATTGCAGCCCGATTCAATTTCGAGTGTGGTCCCAACTCTCTTCTTTAGTTGCAGCCCTTTTGCATGCAGCATAGAAAACACCGCAGCGGCATCAGTAGAACCAACAATCGCGCCGATGAGAAAGGACTGACCCCATGAAAAATTGAACAGCCAATGCAAGCCTGCTGCGACAATAGCCGTAGTAAGCAACACCCCCAGCGTTGCTAGGGACAAGGCTGGTTTTAATCCAACTTTTGAACTCTCTGCCCGAGCTCGCATACCACCATCAAAAAGAATGATTGCGAGCGCTACGGATCCAACGGCATAAGCAGCCTCAAAACTTTCAAACCTAATACCGCCGATCCCTTCTCGCCCGGCCAACATGCCGACCCCGAGGAATACCAATAATAAAGGCGCTCCTGCCCGCGACGCGACGCCCGTAGCCAAAATACTAATTAGAAATAGTATTGCGCCAGCAAAAATTGCATTATTGGTAAATTCCATCTAATAACTTAAAGTAAATCACCCTCAAAAATTTATCGTTGAAAAGTGCGTTAAAACAGATTAAAAACTATTTAAATCATAGCTTAGAGACGTCAAATAAGCTGAAAGCACATCATAGGCTAGTCTAGAGTTCCAAACATTACGCTAAGAGGCTTACTCAACGTAACCATACTCTTTAAATGATGACTCAGATTATCTTTTGAAAGTTAATCTGGAATTTTGCTATAAGAATTAGCTATAATTTTACTGATACGAAAGAAGTTTTTATATAGCGAAACTGAACTTTTCTCCATTTTTTTAAATAAAATGAACATTAGGGTCGAGCCCGCATCATGAACACTTTCGGCACTTACGATTATGTCATTATTGGCGCAGGATCCGCCGGGTGTGTTTTAGCCAACCGCTTGAGCGCCGACACATCTAAATCAGTTCTTCTGATTGAGGCTGGCTCTAGAGATAACTATTTCTGGATTCCCATTCCTATTGGTTACTTATTCACGATTAATAATCCACGCACTGATTGGATGTATAAAACCACCAAGGAGAAAGGACTGAACGATCGATCAATAGGATATGCTAGAGGCAAGGTGCTGGGTGGCTGCACATCGATTAATGCAATGATTTATATGAGAGGACAACGGTCCGACTACGATCGATGGGTTGAGGCTGGAAATCCTAACTGGGGTTGGGATAATGTACTTCCCTACTTTAAGGGTATGGAAGATTACGTGCATGGCGCGAACGCATTTCACGGCTCTGGGGGCGAACTTCCGGTTCAAGAACGACGCGTTAGTTGGGAAATTCTCGATGCCTGGCGAGATGCTGCTGAAGAAAAAGGAATACCAAAAATTACAGAATTTAATACTGGGGACAACTTTGGGAGCGCTTATTTCCAAGTCAACCAAAGAAATGGAACCCGGTGGAATGCAATAAGATGCTTTATTAATCCAATCAAACATCGTAAAAACCTCACGATTCTAACTGACGCGCATGTAGAGAAATTATTATTTAACGAATCTGATCAAGAAACCCCTAAAGCTAGCGGTGTAAAAATTCGAGTGCTCGGCGATATGTATGGCGTAATTGAGGCTAAACGTGAAGTAATCTTATCCGCCGGCGCCATTGGTAGCCCACAAATTCTTGAATTATCAGGCGTAGGTAAATCAACACATATTGAGAAATTCGGCATCAAACTCGTTAAAGACATACCTGGCGTTGGTGAAAACTTACAAGACCATCTCCAAGTAAGGATTCAGTATAAAGTGAGCAATACCATCACTCTCAATGACCGTTATAAAACAATATTTGGAAAAATAATGATGGGGCTAGAGTACATGTTTTTTAAATCTGGTCCGATGACTATGCCGCCATCTCAGCTCGGTGCATTTGCGAAGAGTGATCCCAGCCAGTCTTCGGCCAACATCGAATGGCATGTCCAGCCCCTATCTTTAGATAAGTTTGGTGAACCGCTCCACCGCCACTCCGCGGTGACACCTTCTGTGTGCAATTTGAGGCCTACGAGCCGAGGGACAGTCCATATATCTGATTCCAACCCTTACACACACCCGGAAATTAGCCCAAACTATTTGTCCACGCCAGAAGATCAAAAAGTAGTGATTGATTCAGTAAGATTCACTCGACATATTATGTCTGCTAATGCGCTCAAACATTTTAGTCCTGAAGAGTTGTTGCCAGGCCTTCGTATAGTGACAGATCAGGAAATATTAAAGGCTGCCGGCGACCTAGGAACGACAATCTTCCACCCCGTTGGAACATGTAAAATGGGTAACGACTCGTCTAGTGTTGTTGACTCTGAACTCAAAGTTCATGGGATAAGGAACCTACGGGTCGTGGATGCATCTGTGATGCCCGCGATTACATCAGGGAATACCAATGCACCGACCATGATGATCGCCGAACGTGCAGCAGAATTTATTATTAGCGATAACCGCTAGAATCTATAGCATTAAATGTGGCTCAACCTTTCGCGAAACGCAGCATTAGGCCATTGGTAAACTGACGAATTCTTTTAGCGTTCTGACCAAAATCATTTTTTCCAACACGTGACTTTGATCTCACGTCAATCCTCATACTACCTCTCTCATCTTCAACGATCCGAACCACGACATCATCTTTGAAGCCGTATAAGAAGGTTGTCGCCGTCGCTTCTATTCGACCAGAATCAGCTTCCGAGCTCACAATTTCTAGTCCCATTTTCATTAAAACATCTACCGCTTCTAACCGAACATTTTCGGCTTGAGCATCCACAACTAACGTTTTAAGCTCTGGATAAGCTTTTTTTTGCTGCTCTGCGACCTCCAGTCCGTCGTAGTCAGTGGAATGATGCTCTGCATTTCTCAAACTACGCACGACCACAAAGTCAGGCGGATTTAACGTATCTGTTGTAATGTCATGGATATATGGATGCGCATCAAGCATCCTCTTCCAGCTGTAGGGTACATAGACCATCACAAGGCAAATGATGAGCCCTAAAAATCCAACGAAAGAATCCATGCGTGTCTTACTTTGAATGAAGAACATACCAGCCAATAAAATTATCAGCACTGCTCCCGATAAAAAAGCAGACCATGTTAGGATTTTAAATCCAGTCCTAAAGTGCCATAGTCCTAAACGATAGCCTAGGCCCGAACTCAAAGCAGCAAAAGCACACAAAAGTGCCAAAACAAAACCAATGTACATGATTCTCCTTCGATTTACTTGTCTACTCTGCAGATGATTGCTGAACATTTTCACCTCTCAGGAAAATTAAAGATGCACTACAAACTACAGTCATTCGAACAAGCGTAGCAACTTATTGATCGTAAACATTTACAATAAAACACGGTCCATTGATATTACTTCAAAAAGCAGTCAACAAACATCCATTATCTAGCGGCATATAAATAATGTATTTTTAAACCTCAATTATGAACCTTCGCTACATCGTACTCGCTTCTGCTGCTTTTTTATCTGGGGCTAACCTAAGAGTCTTCGACTCGCTTTTACCGAACATTGCTGCAGAATTCGATACGTCTCACGCTACGGCAGCCGCAGTGGTCGCCGCCTTTACGCTCGCCTACGGATTATTTCAAATCATTTATGGGCCCATTGGTGATCGTCATGGTCGCTTGAAAACGGTATCTGTAGCGACCGCAATCGTCGCTATTGGTTCTTTAGGGTCTGCCTTCGCCCAAGATCTAGAGTGGTTAACTGCCTTACGCTTCTTAACTGGCATTGGGGCCGCGGGAATCATACCCGTCTCACTTGCTTGGATTGGAGACCAAACAAGTTATGAAAACCGTCAAGCCAGCCTTGGAAATTTCATCAGTTTCATATTGTTAGGACAAATCTTAGGACCGTCGCTTGGTGGTGCCCTAGCAGAAATTTCATCTTGGAGAACCATTTTTTATTTCTTTTCTATCGCCTTTTTCATCGTGACGTTAACACTGTTTGCAGTTGACCAAAAATATCAGTCGTCATGCGCACCCAAGAAACCTGCAGTACCGGAGAATCACCATTTTAAAAATTACTTAAATATACTCAAAAACCCTTGGTGCCAAACTGTGTTAGTTATGGTGCATCTCGAAGGTGCATTATTTTATGGTAGCTTTGCGTTTGTTGGGGTATGGATAAAAACGGAGTTAAACCTCGACTATATGACAATTGGGCTGCTACTTTCTGGTTTTGGTCTTGGCGGAGTGTTGTACACGATTTCCATAAGGAGGTTACAGACCATTATAGGAGAAGTTGGATTTGTAATGACTGGGGGTTCAGTATTATTCCTATTTTTTATCGGCTTACCGTTCATGCACTCTATAGTCCTCATCGAAATCTGGTGCATTTTCGGCGGGTTTGGTTTTTATATATTGCACAACACGCTACAAACAAAAGCAACGGAGATGTATCCTCAAGCTAGGGGCACTGCAATCTCAATCTTTGCTATGAGTCTATTTGGTGGACAAGCACTTGGCACAATCGTTTTCGGAATCTTAGCCACAATATATGGTTATCCCATCAGCTTTATAAGCGTCGGGGTTTGTATGCTGATATTAGGTCTCCTCTTTGCCAAGAAACTTAAAATTAATTTACGACCTATCTAGAACCTGGAGATTAATTAATCTACCGAGCACCTTTTCAAAAAACTGTCTAATTCAATTACGTCGCCTCCACAATCCGCATGTCACGCACAGCCGCGTCACCCATAACATCAAGCGCCTCTTTATACGCTTGACTATCATGCGTCGCGACAGCTTGCTCAACACTATCAAACTCAATCATCACAACACGTTCCTCTTTCCCAGCCTCGTACACCTTAGCTGGCATACCACGAGCCATAAAACGTCCTCCTCCAATCTCAATAGCTGGTCTTGCTAACTTCGAGTACCTTGCCATTGCTTCTGGGTCATTGATTGAATGGTAAAACGCAATCCAATAAGCTTTTGCCATCTCTTCATCCTTTTTTTAAAATTTGATTTGGTCTATATTTTTTTTAATTTTAAACTAAATCATTAACCGACTGCAGTGAAACTCGTCCAAACCTAGCATGTCGATAATCTGTCACAACCAATTGAGCGGCACGCTCAAAATCAACATTACCACCTTTCGATCGCATACCACGCTGCCTTCCGATTAATTCAATAAACGCGACCGCATCAATCCCTTCGAGTTGGATTTTATATCGATCTGATATTGCTTCAGGATATCGTTCAAGCATTTTTTGTACTAAAAAAATGGCAGCATCTTCTATGTTATACGCATTAACGCCAATTGCATTATTGACCGCCAGAAGAAGGCCAGTCTCAACAGTATCAACCTTTGGCCACATAACCCCTGGACTATCATAAATAATTAATTGATCACTCACCTCATATCGAGTGATCATTTTCGTGACTGCAGGTTCATCGGCAGCCTTTGCTTTCGCCTGACCTAGCAGACCATTTAAGATCGTTGATTTACCAACATTAGGCACACCCGTGACAATCAACCTCAGGGGCTTAATCGCATCAGTGCGATGAGGCGCTAACTTCTGACACTGCTGAATAATCTTACGTGCCTCTTGTTTGGACTTCCCGAATATAGGAAGCGCACTTGCCAAAGATGTTTGATCCAAGAAATAACGGACCCATTGCTCAGTTATTTGTTCATCGGCTAGATCTGCCTTATTTAGAACCTTTAGTGCGGGACGCTGCCTTTCCTTACGCAATTCCTCAAAAAGTGGATTAGCACTAGCCGCCGGCATACGGGCGTCAAGAACCTCCACGACGACATCAACTGAAGCCAGTGCTTTGCTTAAGTCTCGCTTCGCCTGCGCCATATGGCCAGGGAACCAGTTTATGAGCGCCACAATTTAGAGAAATTTAATTAAGATTTAGCTAGGGAGATTCTGCGACAAAAATAAACGTACATTAATCTTCGTCAGCATCATCACTCGTTGCTGCTTTAGATTTTGCTCCTGGCTTCCTGCCTGGCGCTCTTGGGGGTACGTGGGCTGATAGCCGATAGCTCATGCCTTCTATTTTCTTATCACCACTAAAACGAGTCATATGGCAACATATCACTGCCCCTGCCGCTAATAGCTCAGATAACTGCTTTTCGAGCTGCGCCTTAGGGATCTTCAAGGCTTTTGAAATGTCAGCATCAAGCTGTTCACCTTGGATTCTTAAATACTTAAGAATATTTTCACTCATGCATTTACCATCCAAAATTACATCAATAATCGGCAGATTAAGTTTGAGTTTGCGCTAATCAGGCGCGTTATTTAAATTATAGCTCACATTAATGCCAGTGATTTACCCTGCCATTACACAATTCATCTTAAACCAAAAAAAGCCCCATATTTATATACGAATCCGATCGCCGTTAGGAATCCACTCGATCTATTTTTATTTTTCCAGCCTCCGGGTTTGTAAAAGAGCATAACCAACCCGTAACCGTTGACCCGCTATATTCGGGTGGTAGCCCCTTAACAATATCATCCATATCTTCTTCTGCTTTGGCATTACATGCCTCCAGCGTCTTAACATTTGGATTAAACGACAGGTAACTGATCTCCTGCCCTTTTTTATCCTTGAGCATTATCTGAAGGAATATGCCCGCCTCTTCCGTAGTCGCTTCGCCACAACTTACCAGTAAAAACATAGAAAGTATAGATAGGCTCAATCTGCAAATTCTAATCATTTCCCAACCTCCTTCTTTTAAAACAAAACGTTACTACTTTATCAAGACTCAGAGATTACCTATAGATTACTTATAAATGACTTAAAGTAGAGCAAGACAATCTCGAAAATATTTGGAAGCCTCAAGATGCCCATCCATGCGACACTGACCTCACCTCCGGCTCGTATTCTGCTCTTTTTTAAAAACAAAGTCTGCGCTTACGACACCAGTTGGAACAACGAGAATTCCCCGATCTGGAAGCATCGTTACTGAAGAAACTACCCTACCAATATCGGTTTAAGGAAAAATATCTATAAATCCAAAGGTAGTCATACTGACATTTGTTGGCTTCTTTTCTTAAGGATAGCGATTGCCTCAGACATCGTTCGCTCGATCAGCTCTTTGCATGAAGGAATATCGTTAATTAATCCAACAACCATTCCGCAAGACCAAACGCCCGCTTCCATGTCCCCGCCAAGCATCACCTTAGGATAGACACCAGCAACCTCATCTAGAACATCATCGATTTTAATGTTCTCTCCTAGGGTGCGTTCTTTCTCAAGAAGTTTTTGCGCAGCATTATTATTCAGCACACGCTCAGTATTACGTAAAGGTCTCATAACAAGCCTGGTATCCAGTTCGGTCGCCCGAAGCAAAGCCTCCTTCACATTTGAATGGCAAGGTGCTTCCTGAGTTGCCATGAAACGGGTACCCATATTGATTGCGTCCGCACCTAATGCCAAAGCAGCAACCAACGAACGCCCGTCCGCCATACCACCGGAGGCAACGATCGGAATCTCGAGTTCATCAGCTGCTCTTGGTAGAAGTATAAAGTTGGGCACATCATCTTCTCCAGGATGGCCGCCACACTCAAAACCATCGACCGAAACCGCATCACAACCAATAGATTGGGCCTTTAGCGAGTGTCTCACGGAGGTACATTTATGGATCACTTTAATCCCAGCTTTTTTTAACGCAGGCATGACCTGCTCAGGATTACGCCCAGCAGTCTCAACGACCTTAACACCCTCTTCTATGATGACCTTTACGTATGCGGGATAGTCTGGAGCTGTCAATGAAGGAAGGAACGTGAGATTGACTGCAAAAGGTTTATCCGTGAGTAATTTACACTTTCGGATTTCATTACGTAAATCCTCAGCCGATTTCATAGTCAAGCCAGTAATCGTACCGAGCCCTCCAGCATTAGAAACCGCAGCAGCTAATCCGGCAAACCCAACATAGTGCATACCACCTTGGATAATGGGGTAATCGATGCCTAAAAGCTCAGTAATTCGTGTCCTCATTTCTAGCTACCCTTCAACTCAGAAAATTATCAAAAATATTGTTCAAATTAAAAACTTTGTATATATTTGTCTATACATTGAATCCAAACAAGGCTAATTCTGAATGTCAGCATACCTCATCGCGGAAATTACCGTTTTAGACCCAGAAGGGTACGAAGAATATAGGGCGGCAGTGGGCGCCTCTCTTGCAAAATATGGTGCTAAATTTCTCGTTCGTGGCGGGAAGATAGAGAATATAGAAGGGGACTGGATACCACAAAGACTTATTATGACTGAGTTTCCTGATATGGAGACTATTCACCAATGGTATGCATCTAAAGAGTATCAAGCAGCAAAAAAATTACGAAAAGACACAGCCGTCTTCAACATGGTCGCAATGACAGGCGTGTAGCGCCATCCAGCAAGACGCCAAAAGCTTAGATCTGCCCTCATACCAAGCTAAGTCAACCGTTTATAATCCTATGAGGACCTTTTAATTTTCTCGGTAGCACTCGACCCATACGGGCACGCCTAAGGTAATGGTGTTCAAACTTTTCACCAGTTAACAAAATAGTATCTTCCTTTTGCGTCCTAGGTGACTGGCCTATGATCTTCACTAGTCTCTTATTTTGTAGGCCGATTGCGGACAGCTTATCGTCATCATCTAACCCCATCACAATCACGCCTCGCCCCTTGGAGAGAAACTTAATTTCCTCAGAAGAGAATATTAACAACTTGCCCTTTTCAGACACCGCAACCACCAAGCGATCCGTTTCGGAGTTAAAGAATTGTGGTGTTATGGGTGTTTCATTTTTCGGCATTGACATAAAATCTCGACCCGCACGCCGATTAGAAACCATAAGACCTAGCTTCGCAAAAAACCCATACCCACCCGTCGTTGCAACAAATACGTTTGATTCTGCAGTACCCGCAAGACAATGCATCACTTGAGCGCCATCCTGCAGATCCAAGAGGGAGGAAGCGGGCACGCCGTCCCCCCTACCTGACGGAAGTATATTGGCATCAATGCTGTACGCCCTACCTCTCGAATCTATAAATACAACGGGATCAACCGATCGGGATTGCATGATCGATGAGAGTCCATCTCCTTCCTTAAAACTTAAGCTGCTAGGCTCAACATCCCAACCCTGCCGCACTCGAATCCAGCCTTTTTTGGAGAATACTATGGTGATCGGATCATCTGAGGCCTTAACTTCAAGCACAGATTTCTCGGATACTTCTATGACGGTGCGCCGTTTATCACCAAACTGTTTGGTATCAGATTCAATCTCCTCGATAATCAACTGCTCAAGATGATTCTTATTCTTTAAAATAGCCTTGAAAGATTTTTGCTCCTTTGTTAGGTTTTTGAGCTCCTGCTCTACTTTAATATGCTCGAGTTTGGCTAACTGTCTTAACCTCATATCCAAAGTATCATCTGCTTGACGGTCCGATAAATTAAATTCTGACATTAAATCCTGTTTAGGCTGTTCGGAATTCCTGATAATTTTTATAACCTGATCAACATTGAGAAGGATCAATAATCTTCCCTCTAGAATGTGTATACGGTCTTCAACTTTCTCTAAACGGTACCGTGTACGTTTCGTTACAGTTGCCCGCCGAAACTCAATCCAATCCGTTAATATCTCAAGAAGATTCTTTCCAGATGGACGACCATCCAAGCCAACATTGACAAGGTTAATAGGAGCATTTGTTTCTAAACTCGTTCGTGCAAGTAATGTATTAATGAACTCATCTTCACCGATTTTCGATGTCTTAGGCTCAAAGACCATACGAACTGGATTATTACGATCCGACTCATCGCGCATTCGATCTAAAACCGACAACATTGCTTGCTTTTCTTTTTGCTGCGTTACTGTAATTGACTTCTTCCCAGCCTGCGGCTGCGGATTCGTTATCGCATCGATTTCCTCTTGAATTTTTCGAGATGAAACACCAGGAGGCAGCTCTGTAACTACCAACTGCCATTGACCTCTTGCTAATTTCTCCACAACCCATCTCGCTCGGACTCGAACAGCACCTCGACCCGTAGCGTAAACTTCCTCAATATCCGATGGGCTGGTAATAATTTGAGCCCCTCCCGGAAAATCTGGACCCTTTATATGACGCATGACCTGCTTAATTGTCATGTCAGGCTTCTTGATGAGGGACACAACCGCCAAAGATACTTCCACGAGATTATGACTTGGCACTTCCGTTGCCATACCTACGGCAATACCACTTGCGCCATTGAGCAACAAAACAGGCAAACGAGCGGGCAGTAAACAAGGCTCATTGACACTGCCGTCATAGTTAGGAATAAAATCAACTGTTCCTTGATCTAACTCAATGAGTAACACCTCGGCAAATTTCGTGAGTCTAGCCTCTGTATATCTCATTGCCGCAGCATCATCACCATCTCTAGACCCGAAGTTTCCCTCGCCATCAACTAAAGGGTAACGAAGTGTAAAATTCTGGGCAATTCTAACTAAAGCATCGTAGACCGATGAATCACCGTGAGGGTGGAACTTACCTAAGACATCACCGACTACACGGGCTGATTTTTTTCTAGGATTCCCGGCAATTGCATTCATCTCCCACATTGCGTACAAAATTCTTGACTGAACCGGTTTCTGCCCATCGGCAAGCCGTGGCAGGGCTCGATCTTTGACCGTAGCTATGGCGTACTGCAAATATTGAGTTGACGCGTATCTACCTAATGGAATGACATCGGAAAAATTAATGCGCCCTAAAGGGGCAAAATAATCAGGAAGCACATCCGTAGCTTTTCTCAAAGAAACAGCATTAGATTTCTTCATCTGTTTTTCTTCTACTTTACTCATTTCAAATAACTCTTTCTGTTGACTCATATTTTTCTTTTATTACAACTACGCGTCTTATCTATCATTTCAAACTAAAAGTAAATTTAAGCAATTCATCACTACCATCGGACAAACTGAATACCCACTCTCCCGCTGGAGCCTCTTTCTTTGACCGAGCGTTATACCCAACACATCCAAATGCCGTTCCATTCTCGACTTTAAATTTACGAGGTACGTTATATCCCGTATTAGGCCACCCCTCGTCACTCAATATCTCAGGGTGAACCAATGATTGCGTGAGCATATACTTATCGTCATCAAAAAAATTTACGAAGGCCTCGAAACAGAAACCAAATCTAACAACCTGACCCGCAGGAACGACTTTTGATTTTCTGATGAGTTTCTGATTGTCATCATAAATACCATACTCAGAGATCTTGACTCCTTGTGCTGCAACCCCATTAGCGAAAAGAAAACACATTAACACCGCTACGGACTGAAAAAACAATAAAAATTTACTCATGAAAAATCAGCCTCCACTAAGTTACCAAAAGCCTCCATCCAATTTCGGCGTTGACCCGCATTCTCGCGCGCCATCATCATTCCAAATATATCTAATGACTCTTCCATAACATCCTCAAAAGTCACTTGTAGGGTTCGTCTGGTATCTGGATTAAGCGTTGTATCCCATAGTTGATCTGGGCTCATTTCACCTAACCCCTTAAATCGACTCACCGACCACCCTTCGCGTTTGACACCTTCATCAAGCAATTTTTCTTCTAATATTTTGAGCTCATACTCGTCCAGAACATATAACTTGCGCGCCGGGTTATTCTTTCCTTGAGAAGAGACATCAACTCGGAAGAGTGGTGGCTGAGCAATATGAATATGACCTCTTTGGATTAACTTTGGGAAATGTCTGAAAAATAACGTGAGGAGTAGAACCTGAATGTGCGCACCGTCAACATCCGCATCTGCAAGAATATTGATTCTGTTATAACGCAAATTAGTTAAATCTATTGGGTCATCCAAAGTGTGGTGATCCACGCCTATGGCAAGCGCGATCGCCTCGATTTCTTTGTTTGAATAAAGCGAGCTTGGCGCATCTTGCCACGTGTTTTTAGGCTTCCCTTTCAAGGGCAGGATTGCTTGAAATTCTTTATCTCTCGCCCCTTTTGCTGAGCCACCTGCGGAATCGCCCTCTACGATGAAAAGTTCATTGCGAGTAGGATCTTCTGAGGCGCAATCCGTTAGCTTTCCAGGCAACACCGCTATTCCAGATGTTTTCCTTCGTTCTGTTTTTTGTGCTGCACGGGTTCGCTGCACCGCTTGCCGCAAGACTAACTCAGCAATACGCTTGCCCTCATCAACATGTTGATTCAACCACAACTCAATAGGATCTCTTATCATTTGCGACGCGAGCTTAAACGCATCGCGCGAAATAAGTTCATTTTTCACTTGACCTTTAAACTGTGGGTCGAGAATTTTGCACGCTAAAACAAAATTAGCTCTCGACCAAACATCATCAGGTACAACCTTTAACCCTCTTTGCCCCATTGCGTGATGGTCGATAAAACTCCTAATCGCCTGATACACACCATCCCTAAGCCCAGATACATGTGTACCTCCTTGGCGCGTAAAAATCATATTCACGTAGGATTCATTAATAATCTCTCCCTCCGTTGTCCAGGATATTGCCCACTGAGCGCCCTCACCCTCCGCAAATAAATTAGACTCAGATGGAGTCGTAACATAACGCTCACCAAAAAAAGTACTCGCCACAGCATCCTGACCGAAAATGGCCTCGGCAAAATAACCTTCTATACCTTTAGGGAAATGCCAGCTCTGCGTATCGAATGTACCATTCTTCTCAACGCCTAGAGAAAAACGGACGCCGGGCAATAGCATCGCTTTGGCTCTGAGCAATGCGGTAAGCTCGACAACATCAAATTTCACACTATCAAAATACTTTGCATCTGGCCAAAATCTAATACGTGTCCCCGTTTTATTACTCTTCACCTCTTTTAATTTTTTAAGAGGCACCTGAACTTTGCCGTTAGGGCCAAACGTAATTTGATGCACGACGCCATCTCGCGTTACTTCTGCCTCTAATTTTGTCGAAAGTGCATTACTGACGCATACACCAACCCCGTGAAGACCACCTGCGATCCGATAAACTGACTCAGAATCGGTTTTACGAAATTTGCCACCTGAATGCAGCGTCGTAAAAATAACCTGAATTGCGGGAATTTTTTTGGTCTTGTGGATGTCCACAGGAATTCCTCGGCCATCATCTATAACCTCAGCAGAACCATCATCATAAAGTTTAATCTCTGCACTCTTTGCGTATCCCGCTAGACCTTCATCTGAGGCATTATCAATGATCTCCACTAATGCATGATTTGGGTTGATCGGATCAGTGTACATACCAGGTCGATGCAAAATAGGAGATAAATCCTCGAGAATTTCGATGTCGTCAGCAGTATATTTAGTGGCTCTTTTATTCATACAAAATTTTACCGTTCACGGATTTTTTAAGCGTCTACTCTTTGATTTAACGGGACTGCAACATGCATTGCAGATCACAACTCAAAACTTTGAACGCCGCCAGTTTAACTAAGTTCCAAGACTGCGCAATTAGCAAGCTATTAATCCGCCTCGACAACGACAGCGGGCTTCGACCTCAACCTCGGCACAGGTCGCAGTGGTATCAGCGGATGCAACAATGGAATCTTTAGAAACTCCTTTTTCATAAAATCAACAAAAAGTTTCACCTTCCTCGGAATCAGGCGGTTGGAAGGATAAACAGCAGAAATCTTAATAGGGTCAGGAGCATACTCATTCAAAATTGGAACCACGGTTCCGCCCTCAATCTGTTCTTTAACCAGTAATGACGGCACTAACGCGATACCAACTCCGTTCAATACTGCATCACGAATAGCGTACCCACTATTTGCCCTGAAATTACCTCCTACTTTTATTGAAAGCAAACCATTAACATCACGCAATGGCCAAACACTAGAAAAAAGATGTGTATAAGTTATGCAGTTGTGATTTTTTAGATCATTAGGCACCTGTGGCGTTCCATGTTTTGATAAGTAAGACGGCGACGCCACACAAACCCGCGCACTACTGCCAACATGACGGGCAATTAACTGAGAATCTTCAAGCTCTCCAAACCGTATCGCAACGTCAAAGCCCTCTTGCACCAGGTCGGAGTAACGATCATCGTATGAAAGATCGACACCATATTCAGCAACCTGGCTCCGGAATGCCAACAAGAGTGGGAGCATATAGATTTGCCCAAACGCAACCGGACTACTGATTCGCAACGTGCCAGTCGGTTTATCTACTAAGCCAAACACCTCAGTTTCCAGCTCATTAACATCATCTATGATCCGCTGACAACGCTCAAAATACTCTTTTCCAGCCTCAGTCAATGAAATTTTACGCGTTGTTCGGTTGAGCAAACGGACACCAAGACCCTGTTCGAGCATATTCATATGTTTACTGACAGAGGGCTGGAGCATTTCCAACTCTCTCGCCACAGCAGAAAAACTGCCCGTCTCCACAATACGAACAAAGAGGTTCATCAATCTGAATCTATCCACAATTAACCTTATTTACTTATAAATTAGAATGAATATCCGTTAATTATATGTATTTGTCAATTTAATAGAATATATTAAGCACGAAGTGCTATTAATGCGTTGCAACAAATATAATATCGTCTCATCTCTTCTTCTGAATCTCCTACTAATGCAAGAACTTTTATATAAGCGCCTATGACTAATAGCTTTTTCTTGTGCTGCAATATTATAGTTTCAGTCAAGTGACAAAGGTTAGAAAAAGATATTAAACATTATTTATGTATATTTATGAATATATCATATTCAATTTAGCAGTATTGTTAAATTTTTAGAATGAAACTACCATATGCCTCATAATAGTTATCAAGCAATGTTTTACGCTTCCTAAGTTTGGTTTCTCTTCAAATTACCTCCCTCTAAAGAGAAATTCCCTTAGCCCCCATCTCCTGGGGGCTTTTTTTTCTTTAATCAAGCGGGCATTAATGAACAATTTTTGCTGTATTCTTAGCAGGCTTGCATCAGATTTTGAATTAAACGCGTTGGAGGAATAGTGACATGGCTCTAAGTCGGGTTATATCAATCTTTTTTGGCGGTTTATTCATACACGTCGCGTCGGCGCTTGCGCTCACGGATACAGAGATCATTACGCAACTGAGAACCTCAGAAAACAGCACCGGTAACATTGCGGATGCAGTGGAAACTGTTACAGGACATCGCGGCTGGATGAGTGCGGATATGAAACCTCTATTCGACGTCAAGATCGTGGGAAAGGCAGCCACCGTACTTATGACACGAATAGAACCCGGTGATAATGTTTACAGCGAAGTTCCGCCCTATCATTTGCAAATTCTAGATTCTGCGGAGCCCGGGAGCATATTAGTCTACGTCATGGAAGAAGGGCTTGATATTGCTGCAATTGGGAATTTGATGGCAACAACTGCACAAATTAGAGGGCTAGAAGGTATCGTCATTGATGGCGCTACGAGAGACATTACAGCCATTAAAGAAATCCAATTCCCAGTCTTTACTAGGAGGATAAGTCCCGCCACCTCTGTTGGACGCATGGTCCCTGTTGCTAAACAAATTGCAGTGATGTGCGGAGGAGTTTTGGTAAACCCAGGAGATTTTATAGTGGGCGACCCTGATGGCGTAATTGTCATTCCCCACGAGGTAGCCGAAGACGTCCTCAAACTACTCACTGAGTACAATCAAAAAGAATCTAAAATGATGCCTATTATTAAGCGCGAAAAATCCATTTTAAAAGCAATTGAGATCTATAACCGCTACTGATTACTAAACTCGATATGGCAGAAATATTTAACTCAACCTCAATAATAAAAAATCGCATTGCCGCCCTAACAGAAGAACATCGCGATCTTGACGAGGCAGTTACGGCACTTAGCGCATCCTACGCACTCAACGAATTACAAATACATAGACTAAAGAAACGCAAACTGTTACTAAGAGATCAGATCACCCAACTTCAAAAAGCGCAGATCCCAGACATACTGGCGTAAAAAAACCACCCACAAAGAGGCGGTTTTTTTACACTAGTTAATTGTTATTAGTCAAAATTATCGGTGACAGCACCTTTTGAAGCGGTCGATACCAGGTAGGCATACTTCGCAAGTAATCCACGCTTAAATCTAGGCTCAGGCTGCTTCCAATTAGCTCGACGTTTCGCCAATTCTTCATCAGACACATTCACCTCAATCAATAATTTACGCGCATCGATCGTTATCTCATCACCTTCTTCGACTAAAGCGATCGTACCGCCCACAAACGCCTCAGGCGCAACATGTCCTACTACCATCCCCCAAGTGGCTCCTGAGAATCGCCCATCCGTCAAAAGTCCGACGGACTCACCTAGTCCCGCACCGATCAATGCGGAAGTAGGTGCGAGCATCTCTTGCATCCCTGGACCCCCTTTTGGCCCTTCATAGCGAATAACAACCACATCTCCAGCTTTAATCTTACCACCCATGATAGCTCCCATGGTCTGCTTCTCGGAATCAAAGACTCGAGCAGGCCCTGTAATCACAGGGTTCTTAAGGCCTGTGATTTTCGCAACACACCCCTCAGTGGCTAAATTCCCCTTGAGAATAGCCAAATGGCCCTGCTTGTATAGAGGCTTATCAAATGGTCTTATTACATCCTGGTCAGGAGACGGTTTACTTGGAATATGCTCCAATTCCTCTGCGATGGTTCGACCCGTGATCGTCATGCAATCTCCATGGAGCAGTCCATTGACCAGAAGCATTTTCAGCACCTGAGGCACACCACCTGCTCTATGCAGATCAACACCAACATATTTTCCCGATGGTTTGAGGTCACAAAAAACAGGAGTTTTTTGACGAATACGCTCAAAATCGTCGATCGTCCACTCAACATCGGCCGCTGAAGCAATCGCTAAATAATGTAGAACAGCGTTTGTGGAGCCACCCGTTGCCATAATCAAGGACACAACGTTCTCAATCGACTTTTTCGTAATGATATCCCTTGGACGAATATTATTTTTAATAGCGTTAGCCAATACTCGACCAGACTCTCCTGCTGAATCTGCCTTTTCAGGATCAACTGCAGCCATAACCGAGGAACCCATCAAGCTCATACCCAGAGCCTCGAAAGAAGACGACATGGTGTTAGCAGTAAACATACCACCACATGCTCCAAACGTCGGACATGCATTTTTTTCTATGCCAACGAAATCTTCTTTAGATATTTTCCCTGCGCTATAAGCACCGACAGCCTCATAGGCACTCGCGATAGTTAAGTCCTCGCCTTTCCAATTACCCGGCTTGATGGTCCCTCCATACACATAAATAGCGGGAACATTCATTCTTGCGATTGCCATCATACCAGCAGGCATATTTTTATCACAGGCGCCTACGACCAAAACGCCATCCATCATTTGCCCATTGACTGAAGTCTCAATGGCATCTGCGATAACCTCTCGAGATACTAACGAATATTTCATTCCGTCGGTTCCCATACCAATACCGTCAGTAACGGTCGGGACCCCGAAGACTTGAGGCATACCACCGGCTTCCCGAATAGCATCCATCGCACGATCAACCAAAGGTTGAATACCCGCATTACACGGATTCATGTTTGAGTGTCCATTCGCAACGCCAATAATTGGCTTTTGGAAATCATCATCTCCGAAATCCACCGCTCTTAACATTGCGCGATTTGGGGCTCGAACATCGCCACCTGTGATCAATTTACTGCGCCAGTTATCAGCCATTTTTATGCTCCCCTACATATTTAAAATTAATAAACATCCAGAACCTTAGTGTAATGAACTTAAAGCACTAATAGACTTTCATTGGCCACACACTTAGCACACTAAGATTAATCTTACTATTTTTAAAATCTCTCGAAGTTGTAGCTAATGAACAAATTATCCATCCTCCAAAAATAATGGTCCAATATATTATTTATATAGTTTTAATATATAATATATATTAATGGAGCTTAGACATCTTAGATACTTTGTTATGGTAGCTAGCGAACTACACTTTGGTCGTGCGGCATCCAAGTTAAACATTTCCCAACCTCCGCTGTCGATGCAAATCCGCGACCTGGAACGAGAGGTTGGAGTGGAGCTTCTCTATCGCACTAAAAGAAGCGTATCACTCACGCAAGCAGGGAGCGCCTTCCTTGAAGAAGCCAAAGATATAATCTCTCGCGTCAATCGAGCTAAAACCTCAGCACAGCAAGCTGGTCGAGGCGAAACCGGCAATCTCACAATAGGCTTCATAAGTGTCGCCGACTACAATGTACTGCCCCATGTTCTTCGTGAATTCCAAAAAAAATACCCATCTGTATCTTTAGGCTTACGAGAAGCGACCACTGATACTCAACTTACAGATCTGGCTAGCGGGGTAATCGATATTGGATTTATTTTATCCCCAGTAAACATTGAAGGCATCACATCATTCCTAATCGCTAAGGAGAGACTAATTGCTGTATTACCATCCAATCATCCTCAGGCAAAAACGAGAAGCGCCATCTCTATTAAATCATTAGCATCCTCCCCTTTCATCATGACTCCAAGACAACACGCCCCAGGACTGTATGACGGCATCATAAGATTCTGTGAAAAATTCGAGGTTCGACCTCGCATCGCTCAAGAGGCGATCCAGATGCAAACAATTGTCAGTTTAGTATCGGCGGAGATGGGGGTTTCTCTAATACCTGAATCGATACAGAATCTCCGGCGAAAGGGTGTTGTCTATAAAGCTATTAAAGAAGTTACTCCCATAATTGAGATTCATCTAGCCTGGAAGGAATCGAACCAACTACCAAGTCTTAATAGATTTTTAGAGGTCACCAGAAATTCCATGAAAACATACGTAAAAGGCTGAAACATGCTCACTCAAACACTAAATGGCGAAAAGGAGACCGTATCATTTGGTGAGGAAATCGCCAAAAGTCTAAGGCCAGGTGTATTTATTGCCCTTAGAGGAACCTTGGGAGCTGGAAAAACCTGCCTTTGTCGAGGAATTCTTAGGGGATTCGGGCATACGGGTCGGGTTAAAAGCCCAACGTACCCGCTCGTGGAAATTTACAACTTAGAGTCCTCAACAATCTATCACTTTGACTTTTATCGAATCACAAATCCAATGGAAATCATTGAGGCGGGTTTTAGAGAGGTATTTACAGATTCAAACATATGTCTTGTCGAGTGGTTGGAAAATGCCGGAAGCGTTCTGCGTGTCCCAGATATTATGATATCAATTATCTTTAACTCAGACTCCAGAAATATTTCTGTAACCACAGCAAGCGAGCTTGGGAAACAGTGCTTAAAGGGCCTACTGTAATGCGTCATACGTTAATTCAACTACTGACATCAGTCTTAATATGCAACACCCTGATTAGCTCCGCACTGTCAGCAGACGAATCAGGAAATTACGTTGAGTCTACGAACTATCAAATTATAAAAAATCAAACTTCCATTGAGATCAAATTCTCCCAGAGAATTAATTATAAGCATAATCAAATTCAAAATCCGTATCGCATCTATTACGACATAGCGGTCAAGAGCATTGACAAAAAACTAATTGCTCTCATTGAGAGTATCAACAAACAGTCAGGACTTGTAATAAAAGCTGTTATTGCAAAAAATAACCCTAATGTTGTGCGTATCGTTTTCGAATTCACGCAAGGTACGCATACCCGCGTTATCGGAACTAATGAAAGTATTACATTAATCGCCTCAAAAAATGAATTACAAAGCGAACCACAATTTGAATCACAAAGTGAAATCTCCGAATCTATTGATAACTCCTATCAAGCCGGAGCCCTACCAAATAAAAATAAAAATAAAATAATTGAAGTGGAGAAGTATTTAATTGCCATTGACCCAGGTCATGGTGGTAAAGATCCAGGCGCAGTCGGCCGTGCAGGAACAACAGAAAAGAGTGTAAATCTATCCATCGCCAATAAATTGAAAAAACTTATTGATAAAGAAGAAATCATGAAAGCGGTATTAACTCGAGATAAGGACGTCTACGTCAATCTTTCTCAGCGAATCAAAAAAATAAGAAAACATCAACCACCAACTATCTTTATCTCCATTCATGCCGATGCCGCATTAAACAGAAAGGCCAATGGGTCCTCAGTGTTTATACTTCCTCGCAAAGATGAAGTCGCAAGCTCGCGTTACGCTGAGCTTATCGCAGAGAGAGAGAATGAGATGGATCTTTTGTATGATCCACATATCAACAGTCGGGACAAAAATATCAAAGATTTGATATTAAATCTGGGACAAAGAGAAAATTTTTCAATGAGTGAGCGACTTGGTACGAGCGTACTTCAACGTATCGGAAAAGTGAACAATCTACATAAAAAGAAGGTTGAAAAAGCTAATTTTGCTGTGCTGAAATCGATCGATGTGTGTTCAATCCTTGTCGAAACTGCATTTTTAAGCAACAGCGAAGAAGAGAAGCAACTCAATACGGATGAGTATCAAGACCGTTTGGCCTTAGCTATCCTACTAGGTATTAAAGATTTTTTAGAAAATACAAAGCCGGGCGAACTAGGCTTCAAAATATCAAACACTAAAAATCCATAAAAAAAATGATGATTACTGGAATACTTCTCGCAGCAGGCTTAAGTAGAAGATTTGGCTCTCAAAAATTAATTGCAACACTGCCATCAGGATTACCTATAGCCGTAGCCTCATGGAGAGCACTTAAGGCAGCTCACGACAACTCTATTGCAGTCATTCGACATGATGACAAGATGTTAAAAACCATCTTTGAGCAAGAGAAAATTCCATTCCTCATCTGCCAGGATGCACATTTGGGTATGGCTCGGAGTCTATTAACTGGCATTCAAAATAGTCTTGACTCAGACGGCTGGATTATCGCCTTAGGCGACATGCCATCAATAGATCCTGAAACAATAAAAAAAATCACTAAAGCCACGTCAGACCCAGGAATCCGCAAATTAGTGTTTCGCCCAACATTTCATGGAAAACCAGGAAACCCAGTAGGCTTACGCTTTGAGCTACGGGATGAATTGATAGCACTACAAGGAGACGAAGGAGCGCGCGAAATCATCAAACGCCACATCAGCGATACCCATTTCATTCCTGTTAAGGACGAAGGTATTATTAAAGATATCGACACGCAAGAGGACTTAAAAGCAATTAGCTCCCAAAACAACTAAGAGTACTTACCATCCCACGCCCCTGGTTTTAGGTAGGCACTTCGGCCATCTTCACTCACTTTGGGTCTATTAAGTGAAAAGGTGTTTTCTGGGGTAACGTGGCAGTAGTCCATGTAGCCCATTCGCGCAATCAATCCCGCCCTCGCGGTATCAAATAATCCACCAGATAGATACTCATCATTGATGTATACCCCGGCGACAAAACCTAGGATTAGATTATGTTTAGATGCCCCATCATCACCAGGCCCTTTTGGAATTGGAATCACTTTCCAAAGCTTACACTCAAACGCCGCTGGACTATCAGCTACCCTTGGTGGAGCCACCAACCGTGAGTCTGCCCAGGCAAGTGTCGCCAAGTCAAACTCACTGACACTGTTATCAACCATGGCAGAGCTCATGTTCATAGCGTCACGTAAACGATAAGTCGCCAGCGAACACACAAACTCTCCGGTTTCTTCGATATTAGTCAACGTATCTTTACGTTGATTAGAGGAAATCATCACCATCGGGGGCGCATCACTTACCGCATTGAAAAAACTGTAAGGCGCAAGATTGATTACGTTGCTTTTGGATAGGGTAGATACCCAGCCAATCGGTCGAGGCGCCACTAAGGCCTTGAACGGGTCATGCTCGAGGCCGTGATTATTTACATTAGTTTCGTAGAACATGTGCGATTTTCCTGGGGCAAAAAAAATCTAATCTAATGCCTTGACGATATCCTCCACCACCTTTTTAGCATCACCAAACACCATCATAGTCTTGTCCATGTAAAACAATTCATTATCCAGACCTGCGTAACCGGCCGCCATTGATCTTTTATTCACAATGACATTGCGGGCTTTGTAAACTTCTAAAATTGGCATCCCATAAATCGCGCTACCCGGTGTTCGAGCTGCAGGATTCACCACATCATTAGCTCCTAAAATGAAAACTACATCAGTCTGACCAAAGTCACTGTTAATATCATCCATTTCAAATACTTGGTCATAATCCACTTCCGCCTCGGCCAGCAACACGTTCATATGCCCTGGCATTCGACCTGCTACTGGATGTATCGCATAACGAACTTCAATACCTTTAGCACTCAACTTTTCGGCCATCTCTTTTACTGTGTGCTGCGCACGAGCTACCGCTAGCCCATAACCAGGCACGATGACGACGGTATCTGAATTTCCCAATAAAAATGCAACATCATCCGCACTACCCGATTTAACGGGCCGTGCCTCTGCCGCCCCAGCTTGCACACCCTCTTCGGCACCAAAGCCACCAAGAATTACACTGAGAAATGAACGATTCATGGCTCGACACATGATGTACGAGAGAATTGCACCAGAAGATCCAACCAATGAACCAGCAATTATCAACATTGAATTGTTTAATGAGAAGCCAATACCCGCAGCAGCCCAACCAGAATAACTGTTCAGCATTGAGACGACAACCGGCATATCAGCCCCACCGATGGGGATAATAATTAGCACCCCAAGAACGAACGCAATCGCCATCATGATGATAAAAGGTACCCAAGCCTGTGTGAGGAAAAACCATACACCGCACATCACCATCAAAAGCGCGAGCACTAGATTTATTAGGTGCTGCCCTTTAAAGACAATAGGCGCACCTTGGAAAATTCGCAGCTTGTAGATCCCAGACAATTTTCCGAACGCGATGACCGAACCAGAAAAGGTAATCGCACCAATAAATGTACCGACAAAGAGCTCGAACCGATTGCCAACTGGGATGAGCCCATTCACTAGCTCAATACCTAATGCCGTAGGTTCTGCCACTGCTGCGACCGCAATGAGCACAGCAGACATACCAATCATAGAGTGCATGAACGCCACCAGTTCTGGCATCTTAGTCATTTCGACACGTTTAGCCATAAACGCACCTAATCCACCGCCAACAACCATACCTCCAAAGACATTAACCAAACCCGGCCCAAATTCACCTGACAACTTAACAATAAGCGCAACCGTGGTCACCACTGCGACCGCCATCCCAACCATACCGAATGCGTTACCCAGTCGAGATGTGTTGGGGTGAGATAAACCTTTTAGCGCCTGAATAAAACAAACTGATGCAAGTAAATACAAAAGCACGACAATATTCATACTCATTTTGCAGCCCCCCCACCAGATTTCTTGGGTTTCTTTTTGAACATTTCGAGCATACGTTTCGTGACCAAAAATCCACCAACAACGTTAACAGAAGCCAAAGCAACTGCGGCCACACCCATTACCTGCCCCAACAATGTTTCAGTCATCGCTGCAGCCAACATAGCGCCGACAATCACGATGGCTGATATTGCATTAGTAACAGACATCAAAGGAGTATGGAGCGCTGAGGTAACATTCCAGACCACGTGATATCCGACATATATAGCAAGCACAAAAATAATGAGATTGATAATGGTCGGATTAATTAATTCCATCTGGTGACTCCCTATCAAAAAATACTTTAACTAGAATACGACGACACCAAAGTGCCGGATACAATTTCATCATCCAAATTTAATTCAAAAGAACCAGTTTCTTTGTTAACAAGTAATTCCATAAAATTCAATAAATTTCTCGAGTATAAGGAGCTTGCATCTGACGCCACACTGGATGGGATGTTAACCGACCCAATTAGGATCACGCCATACTGCTCTGTCGTTTCGTTTGGTTGCGTTAGAGGGCAGTTCCCTCCTTGCTCTGCTGCCATATCTACAATCACGGAGCCAGGCTTCATGGACTTAACCATCTCCTCAGTAACGAGAATCGGGGCTGCCCTACCGGGTATAAGAGCTGTAGTGATAACAATATCCGCCTGCTTTAATCTCGCAGCGATTAATTCTGCCTGACGCTTTTTGTAATCATCACCCATTTCTTTCGCGTACCCACCTTCCCCTTTAGCAAGTTCCTGCTCGTCTTCACTTAACGGGACCTCAATAAACTTCGCACCCAGTGATTCCACTTGTTCTTTCGTCTCCGGCCTGACGTCAGTCGCCTCAACAACCGCACCCAAACGTTTTGCGGTGGCAATAGCCTGCAAGCCAGCAACGCCGACCCCCATAACAACCACTCGCGCCGCCTTAATAGTTCCGGCTGCCGTCATTAACATGGGCATAAATTTTTTATAAGCATTCGCTGCCATCAAAACGGCTTTGTATCCGGCTAAATTGGCCTGCGACGACAACACGTCCATTGACTGAGCTCGTGAAATTCGCGGCAACCGCTCCATCGCAAAACCTATGACTCCAACTTCTTTCAAACGCTGAATCGCAGATTCGTTGTGAGGCTGCAAGAGCCCAATCAGAACTTGACCTCTTTTTAACATTGCGACCTCAGCCTCATTCGGCCTTTGAACCTTCAGTACAAGTTCAGCACGCTCATAAATCTCCGTCGCACTCGCAACCAATGTCGCACCAGCCACTTCGTAGTCACCATCTGGAAATGACGAGTTGCTTCCAGCCCCTTGTTGGACTAGGACCCGATGGAGTCCTTTCGATACAAACTTTTTAACCGTCTCCGGCGTTGCGGCAACGCGATTCTCACCATCTAGAATCTCAGCTGGAATTCCAATTAACATCTATAAACATCCTTCCTATTGTCATTGGGACGAAATTAATTAAAACTAAGCCAGAATGGAACGAGCACATGAGATACGTCTGGGACGCGGGAATTATAATTCATCTAATAAATATGGCATAAATTCTACATTAAGAAAAAATTAGTCATTCAAAATCTGTAATATTAATTACCATGCCAAATATCAAATTATTACCTGACATTCTAATCAGCCAAATAGCCGCTGGGGAAGTCGTAGAGCGCCCCTCATCCGCACTCAAAGAACTGATTGAAAATAGTATTGATTCAGGCGCTACAGACATTAATATTTCGATTACTGAGGGTGGAATACGAGAGATTAGAGTTTCAGATAGCGGGCCCGGTATCCCACCAAATGAAATCAAGCTGGCGATATCTCGACACGCCACGAGCAAAATTAGTGAGCTAGCAGATTTGGAATCCATTCGGAGTCTTGGTTTCCGAGGAGAGGCATTAGCGTCTATAGCCTCAGTGTCTCAAATTAACCTCTCTAGCAAACATCATAGTGAAGATCATGCTTGGGAAATTAGCGCTGACGGGGGGCAGATATCAGAACCTAAGCCCTCAGCACTAGCTAATGGAAGTGTTGTGACGGTATCGAATCTTTACTTCAACACCCCCGCAAGGAGGAAGTTTCTACGCTCACCAAACACTGAGTATGGGCACTGTGATGAGGTATATAAGCAAGCAGCGCTAGCAAACCCAAGCATTCGCTTTTCAATCACGCACAATGGCAAGACTCAACGAAGAGCTCGGGCTGAGACCATTGAAATGCGAATTCGAGAAACACTAGGGTCCGAGTTAACCGATACCAGCATTTGGATTGATGAAGGAACGGAACATTTATCCATCAAAGGATTAATTCAACAACCAGCTTATGAATCCAGAAATAAAGACACACAATATCTTTTTGTGAACGGGCGCTTCGTACGAGATCGAGTGATCTCCCATGCTATAAGACAAGCTTTTAATGACGTCCTACACCACGGAAAATCGATCTCGTACGTTCTGTTTCTTCGAATTAACCCAAGCTTAGTCGACGTGAATGTACATCCCAGGAAAACAGAAGTACGATTTCGAGAATCTCAAGCGATGTACCAATTTGTTTTCCACGCAATAGAAAAAAATCTGTCATCGAGTGAGTGGTTGCCGCATAAAAACATACATTCATTCTTCACAGATAACGCGGCACCAGGAGATTCTCAACAATCATTCTCACAAGCTATCCTGAGACTACCAGAGGGCTATGCCCAGCGACCTGCTAATGGATTTAACAGCTCAGAACTCAAACCTGGCTTTCAAGAAAATTCAGCTGCAATGGAACAAAAAAATTCAGTGGATATATCTAATTGGAGTCAATCCGACGAAAACCCAGAAAATAAATACCCACTAGGTTTTGCGCTAGCACAATTGAGCGGCGTGTACATTCTTGCGCAAAATCAAGCTGGCCTAATTATTGTTGATATGCATGCGGCTCACGAACGAATTGTGTATGAACGCTTAAAAACGGCATTAAACTTAAAACAAATACCAAAGCAATCTCTTCTCATTCCTATCAACGTTACTGTTAGCCTCGCCCAAATGGCAGTCGTGCACGAAAATGAGAGACTTCTAAATACGCTGGGTTTTGAATTTTCAACATCAGGTCTAGAAAGCGTAGCTGTAAGATCTATTCCCTCCTTTCTAGAGCAAGGAAAGGTTTCAGAGTTGATGCTCAGCGTCGTTAAAGACATCGTTGATTACGGAGGTTCGCGCGTCTTAGAACAACATCGCAACGAAATTTTATCTACACTTGCCTGTCACTCTGCGGTACGTGCTAATCGCAAACTCACAATTGAGGAAATGAATAAATTACTTCGTGATATGGAGCAAACTGATCGATCAGATCAATGTAATCATGGCCGACCGACTTGGTTTCAGATTTCATTGTCCGAACTTGACCATCGCTTTATGCGTGGACAATAATCGGCGCGACACGAAATCGGTCGAAAAATACATTAAGATGAATGAAAAAATCCTAGCCGAAGCAATTTGCCTCATAGGCCCAACAGCCACGGGAAAAACTGACATCTGTCTCGAACTTGCTCAACACTTACCTATCGAAGTGATCAGCATGGACTCAGCCCTCGTTTATCGTCATATGAATATCGGTACAGCAAAACCAGACTTAATTGCAATATCACAATGCCCTCATCACTTAATAAATATTATTAATCCAAACGAACACTATTCAGCTGGACAGTTCAGAATAGACGCCGAGAAATTAGCGAAGGAAATCAAAAATCGTGGAGCAATTCCAGTTTTTTCTGGCGGTACCATGATGTACTACAAAGCTCTCAAGGACGGATTAAACCAACTGCCTGTACGCGATACTGACATTCGGAAGGAGATAGACATAGAGGCTAAGCAATATGGATGGCCCTATATCCACGAGAAATTAAGCAAAATAGATCCTGAAACAGCCAAACGACTAAACCCAAACGACTCACAAAGAATTCAACGCGCCATGGAGATATTCAATATAACAGGCGAGCCAATGAGTACGTTTTTTGACACTACGATTTCAAACCAAATTAACATCAAAACTATCGATATTGCCCTTGTGCCTGAATCCAGAGCAAAGTTACATGAGCATATTGGTCTTCGATTTAAAAAAATGATTGGTATGGGCCTCATAGAAGAAGTCGTTCAGCTTAAGAAAACCTGGGACTTATCGCTAGAGATGCCCTCGATGCGATGCGTTGGTTATCGACAAGTTTGGGAGTACCTAGAAGGCAAGTATGACGAGCAAACGCTAATCGATAAAGGCAGCGCCGCTACTCGTCAACTGGCTAAAAGGCAGCTCACTTGGCTACGCAGTTTTCCAATCAAATATGTACTCGACCCCTATTCAAAAAATACGCAGCCTGAAATTGAAAAACTTGTTGCAACTCTCACAAGTTGACTCACGAGTCACGAGAACGTTTTGCAGCAACCCAAGCCTTAAGTTCACCATCATGCAATTGCACAGTCAGTTGATCGTCAATTTCAATGAGTTCGGTACTGCGTAGAATGTCATCTTTCATGTTTCTAACGATTGCGTAACCGCGTGATAAGACATGCTCAGGGTCAAGGTGCGACAAACTGCTATTCAATCCTGACAATCGACCTTGAAACTGATTAAGAATAGCGACCATTCCTCGATGGATGCGTTTTTGCCAATCTTGAAGCAAATCCAATGAGCGCGCCCCATCGGGTCGCGATCGACGTAACTGAGCCCTAGCCGTTGTTACACGAAATTCCTGGTGGCGCAAAACACTATGAACAAGCGCGTTCATTCTTGTTGCCAGGCGATTGAGCTCTGCCGCATACAGAGCGTTCCGTTTTCCCGGTTGAATGAGTCGGCGATTCAAATAATCAAGATGTTGCTGTCTGCCGTCAATTTTTCCCTTAACCTTTCTGACCATTGCGCTCAGAAACCGCCGTAAATCACGATTTAGGTCATAAACGGAATAAACCACAGCAGTGGCGGCTGCGGTTGGCGTGGGAGCACGATAGTCAGAAACAAAGTCAACCAGGGTTGTATCAGTTTCATGTCCTACGCCTGAAGCAACAGGAATAGAACAAAGGGCAATTGCCCGAACCAAGTCTTCAGAATTGAACTCCCACAGATCCTCGAGACTACCGCCACCGCGACAAATAATCAGCACATCAACTTCCGAACGCACATCAGCTAATGACACAGCCTCTGCGAGTTTCTTGCCTGCTCCAACACCTTGTACTGGCGAGGGATAGATGATCACTGGCACACCGGGAGCCCTATCAGCTAGCGTTTTACAAACATCACGAAGTGCAGCCGCATCTTTAGACGTAACAACACCAATTTTTCTCGGAAAGCGAGGCAATTGCTTTTTCTTACTGACATCAAATAGCCCCTCGGCAGAGAGTTTTCTTTTCTGTTCCTCATAGAGCTCAAATAATCGACCTAGACCAGATTTGCGAATCGATTGAGCAATCAATTGAAACTCTCCTCGCTTCTCAAACATCGAGGGAGTAGCTAATAATTCAACCGCAATGCCATTCGCAATTTCAAAGTCAGCCGCAACCATCTGAGAACGGAATAACACGCAACGAATTTGACTCGAATCGTCCTTAAGAGAGAAGTAACAATGTCCAGAGGCTGCTCGAACAAAATTCGAAATCTCTCCTCTCACCCATATCTCAGGAAAATGTCTTTCAATCAGAGATTTAATAGTTCTCGTGACTTGAGACACGGACAGCACTTTAGATTGACCAAACAAATCACTCATTTGCGGACCTGAAACATTTCATTTTGTAGGTTTGGAGGATATGTTGTCACGAGACATTACTAAGTAAAAAATGCCATTGGGTTCATTAAACTTATGATATCTAGAGAGTTTCTTGTCAAGTAATCCACAACCGTGATCTTTGTGTAAAAATCATTAACCAACATGACCTCAGCAATAAATAATCTATAACTATATGATTTTTATTAATATTTACTAATATGCACTCTATTATTCCGAAACCTATTGGTTCAACATCGGGTTATAACCAATTAGTGATTAGAATTACCCACAAACTTATCCACAAAGCGACTTTACAAGCAATAGGCAGGTTAATTGCCATGGGGCAACGCTTGCATAGTACTAAAATATGCAACGTTGAACTTGCTGGTAATTCCTCTGACGTTTAAAGTGGGGCCTTACGTAACTAGTACTCAAGGGTTTATCGTGATCGAAATTATCAAAGCTGCCGGATGGCCAATTTGGCCGATTATCTTTTGTTCTATTGTATCTTTAGCAATCATTGTGGAACGTTTCTATTCACTTCGACGAGAGGCTGTAGTCCCAAAACACTTGTTAGATGAAACAATCAGCCGGCTCAAAACCGGTGGTACAACCCAAGAACTGATGTCAACCACCGAGAAATCCTCTCCTCTGGGACGAGTATTTGTCGCGGGACTTAAGAATTTGGGGAACACGAAGGAAGCGATGCGAGAGGCAATTGAAGAGGCTGGAATCGAAGTGGCTCAAGAAATGGGTCGTTACCTAACAACCCTTGGGACAATCGCCACAATGGCCCCTCTACTTGGACTATTAGGAACAATAATCGGGATGATTGAGATTTTTGGGGCATCCACCCCAACCGGCATCACGGACCCAGCACAACTCGCACACGGAATATCGATTGCTCTATACAACGCAGCATTTGGCATTATTGTCGCCGTGCCAAGCCTCGTTTTTTACCGACACTTCAGATCAACAGTTGATTCTCTTATCGTCCAAATGGAGATTCAAGCAGTAAAGCTTGTCGAGATGAGTCACGGCAATAGAACTAATTAATACCAAAGATGAATTTCCGAAGAACCTCTTTTCGTGAAGAACCAGATATCAATTTGGTACCTTTTATCGACGTATTAATTGTAATCGTGATTTTCTTGGCCGTGACTACAACATATTCACAATATTCGGAGCTAAAAATAAATCTACCAGTTGCTGACGCAAACAATGTGGATCAGCCTATTGATAAACTAGAGATTGCCATTTTGCAGTCTGGACAATACTTCATCAATGGCCGAGAAGTTCCCATGGAAAGTCCGGCTCTTTTCGCGGACATACTTCGACAAATTGCTGGGCCGGATACTGACCCCGTAATCATCATCAGCGCGGACTCCAATGCCACCCACCAATCAGTAATTTATACAATGGAAGCGGCAAGACTTGCTGGCTATGGGCGCATTACGTTTACGACACAAAAAAACTAATTAGGATCAAACAATACATATTGGTTCTACCAATCTATGCTTGGGTGAAAATTGTATTACGCTAAATTTGCGTGAATCCTAAAAAACTATTCAAAAGGATAAATTTCAGTGCCTCGCTCATGGAAGAGTTTCAACGCGCTATCGTTAATATTATTACCAGCGACCCTCGTTTTCTGGTTGGTGAGCCATATAAGAAGACAACTGTTTCGTGGCGGGTTCTTCAGGTCAACAAAACTACAAGTGCCTGTTATCGTGGTTGGCAATATCACGGTTGGCGGTACAGGAAAAACACCAGCTGTTATTGCTATTGCAAACGCGCTTAAAACGTCTGGGTATATTCCAGGAATCGTCAGCAGAGGCTATCTAGGCGACGGGCAAGAACACGAGGTCATTGCACAAAGCGTTCCATTACAGGTTGGAGATGAAGCCATCCTCATTTTAAAGAAAACTCTTTGCCCATTATGGGTAGGGCCTAGTCGAACTAAGAACGCGCAACACCTACTCGCAAAATACCCAAATGTAAATGTCATTATCAGTGACGACGGGCTACAACATTACGCTCTGAAGAGAGATATCGAAGTTATAGTAATCGATGGAAACCGTAAATTTGGAAATGGCTTCCTTCTACCTTCGGGCCCATTAAGAGAATCTAAAAAAAGAATTCACGGATGCGATCTCGCTGTCGTAAACGGCCCAGAAAAACTAAACCTATCAATTCCAACCGTCAATATGACCCTTGTTGGTAAATTATTCCATAGCCTTTCCAACCCTGATCGCACATGCCGTGCCATTGACTTATTCGGTCTCGAGGTCGCAGCGATCGCCGGCATTGGGAACCCAGAGAGTTTTTTCCTACATCTTGAATCATTAGGTCTTAAATTAGAAACCCATGCTTTCCCAGACCACCACAAGTACACAATCTCGGACATTGCCGCGATCAAACAAAATGTGATTCTAATGACTGAAAAAGATGCTGTAAAATGCCCCATAACCTTTGGTAAGGAATGCTGGTTTCTTCCGGTGCAAGCCGAATTCAATGGTGATCTAATCCCGAACATCTTAAAAAAACTTAAAACATACCATGGATAAAATACTTCTTGATATATTAGTTTGCCCTATTTGCAAAAGCAAACTCAATCTGTCGCCTAACAGTACCGAACTAGTCTGCAACCCTTGCAAACTAGCATTTCCAATCAAAGATGGTATTCCAATCATGTTGGAAGAAGAAGCGCGGCAAACTCAAACCGATTAGCCCCCTATCAGCTCATATTGCGTAATGCATTTTAAAATCGTCATCCCAGCCCGTTATGAATCCTCACGATTCCCAGGTAAGCTATTGTTCACGATCAAAGGACGAACCATCATCAGTCATGTTGTCGATTTAGCGAAACAATCTGGAGCCGAAGAGATTATCGTGGCGACAGACGACCAACGCATTGCTGAATCCTTAGAAACGTCCGGATGCCACGTCATGATGACCAGCGTAGCGCACGCCAGCGGTACCGATCGTATTTCTGAAGTAGTATTAAGACAAAAATGGTCCCCAGAAACGTTAGTTGTTAATGTGCAAGGTGATGAGCCTTTTATTCCACCCGCTTTAATTAACAGCGTTGCCCAAACGCTTTGGGACACACCAAACGCATCAGCGTCTACTGCATGCTTCCCGATTTCGGATCGAGAAGAGTTGTTTAATCCCAATCTAGTCAAAGTCGTTTTAAACCATGAGAACTACGCTCTCTATTTTTCTCGAGCTCCGATCCCATGGTCGAGAGACACTTTCGCCGATAAACAAAAAAATCTTCCACGTGATTATTCAGGATTTGGTCATATCGGCATTTACGGTTACCGAGCTAAATTCTTAAGCAAATATTCAGATTTGCCATTTAGCCCTCTTGAGACTTTTGAAAAGCTAGAACAGCTCAGGATGCTGCAAGCGGGGCATCGAATGGCTGTGATGCACACTAAATCTCCACCAGCACCTGGAATAGACACCCCTGATGACCTGGAAAGAGCACGAGAACTTCTCAGCAAGTTATAATTTTTCTTCATTTATAGCTGTAGCACAAAGATTCAGTAGAAACGTCCCTCAATCAGATTGGGTAATAAGCGATAGAACCAACCAATTAATAAGGATTTATTGTGAAATTAATACTACTCGGCCCACCAGGAGCTGGTAAGGGCACTCAGGCGACATACATCATGGAAAAGTACAACATTCCGAAAATATCGACTGGTGATATGTTAAGGGCTGCTGTAAAAGATGGAACGAGGCTTGGATTTGAAGCAAAAAAATTTATGGATGAAGGCGGATTAGTACCCGATGCCGTCATGATTGGACTAGTCAAAGAACGTATCACCCGACCCGATTGCTCTAATGGATTTCTCTTTGACGGCTTTCCTAGAACCATCCCTCAAGCGAATGCGCTCAGCGAAGCAGGAGTTGACATCGATCACGTCATAGAAATTGACGTCAACGATGCAGAAATCATCAAACGATTGTCGGGGAGACGTGTACATCCAGCTTCTGGACGTACCTATCACGCGCTCTTCAACACTCCAAAAATAGAAGGAATTGACGACATCACAGGAGAGCCTCTGGTGCAGCGAGGTGATGACAAGGAGGAGACCATAATGAAACGTTTGGAGGTCTACCATGACCAAACCGAGCTTCTAATTAGCCACTACTCTAAACTCGCCAAACAAGCAGCTGGTCATGTCCCCTTGTACAAAAAATTTTCTGGTATCGGTTCCCTAGAATCGATACGAGATAAAATATTCGAGGCTCTTGATGCGTAATAAGAACCACTTCAAACAAGACTGATAATCCTCAACAAAGGATGAGCACTTATCCAATCGACTAGGTAATATAATGAAAAAAATATCTAATGCGTTCTATGCTCAGTCTGGCGGAGTCACAGCCGTTATTAATGCCTCAGCCGCCGGGGTAATCGAAACCGCCCGGAAAAACAAAGATAAAATCGGAAAAGTTTTTGCTGGCAGAAATGGCATCATTGGGGCACTCACTGAAGACCTGATTGATACATCGAAAGAATCAGCATCTGCAATAGCAGCGCTTAAGCACACACCCGCAGGCGCGTTTGGATCCTGCCGATACAAACTCAAGTCACTCGAACAAAACAGAGCTGAATATGAACGCTTGATAGCCGTTTTCAAGGCTCACAATATCGATTATTTTTTTTATAACGGGGGTGGAGATTCAGCAGATACCTGCCTCAAAGTATCGCAGATCTCAAAAACATTGGGATTTCCCATACAAGCCATACATATCCCTAAGACGGTAGATAATGATTTGCCCATTACCGATTGTTGCCCAGGGTTTGGGTCGGTAGCAAAATATATTGCCGTTTCGACACGAGAGGCAAGCTTCGATGTGGCCTCCATGGCTAAAACATCAACTAAAGTATTTATTCTTGAGGTCATGGGCAGACACGCTGGTTGGATCGCAGCAGCAGGTGGCCTAGCATCCACCAACGAAACTCCCCTTCCCATTGTTATTCTATTTCCAGAGATTGTTTTTAACCGTAAGAAATTCATACAAAAAGTACATGACAAGGTTAAAAGATACGGCTACTGCTCAATTGTTGTCTCTGAGGGCGTCAAAGGGTCTACTGGAAAATTTCTGTCGGATCAAGGGCTAACCGATGCCTTTGGGCATGCTCAATTAGGTGGTGTGGCACCAGTCATCGCAAATATCATTAAGGAAGACCTTGGTCTGAAATATCATTGGAGCGTGGCGGACTATTTGCAAAGGGCTGCAAGACATATTGCTTCTAAAGTAGACGTTGACCAAGCTTATGCCTTAGGCGAATCGGCAGTCAAACTCGCGCTCAAAGGCCACAATGCCGTGATGCCAACCATCGAAAGACTATCGGATAACCCATATCGCTGGAAAGTCAGCAGCACTCCACTAGCAAAAGTAGCTAATGTAGAAAAAAAAATGCCGAAAAAATTCATCAGCAGTGATGGATTTGGCATTACCCCCAGTTGCGAACGCTATCTTCAACCGTTAATTGAAGGTGAGGCCTATCCACCATATAAAAATGGCCTACCAAAATACGTCGTGCTCAAGAATAAATCTGTTCCAAAAAAAGTGGCAGATGACTTCAAAATTTAGCTATTTTCAATGAATAGCTGAAGCTGATCGCCATTTTGAGGTAAAATTCCGCGGCACAAAAGTTTAAAAAGGAAGCAATCCAGCTAGTTTTTTGATCAATTTTCTAATAAGTTTAGGGTATTTGGCCGACCCTTATCGGCCAGCTAACTACATGAAACAAGGGGGGACATTGATGTCTTCAGGTCTAATGATTGCCTTAGTTTGTTCGATCGTAGCCTTAATTTACGGAGCGGTTTCTATCCAATGGATTCTTCGACAACCAGCCGGCAATAGCCGCATGCAAGATATTGCGGCCGCCATTCAGCAAGGCGCGCAGGCCTATCTAAATAGACAGTACTACACCATTTCGATTGTCGGAGCAGTCCTATTTATCGCGCTTGGCTTTGGACTAGATTGGTATACGGCAATCGGGTTTGTTGTTGGTGCCGTTCTTTCTGGAACTGCAGGCTATATCGGCATGTACATTTCGGTGCGTGCGAACGTGCGAACAGCAGAAGCGGCTAATCATGGTATTAACGCCGCACTGAACGTCGCATTTAGAGGTGGTGCTATTACAGGAATGCTGGTCGTTGGTCTTGGGCTACTTGGAGTAGCCGGTTATTTTGGTGTTATCTCGCATCTAACGGGTGATACCGATGAAGCCTTACATGCCCTTATCGGACTTGCTTTTGGTGGATCACTCATTTCTATTTTCGCCCGACTCGGCGGTGGAATCTTTACAAAAGGCGCTGACGTCGGAGCTGACTTAGTTGGAAAAGTTGAGGCAGGCATCCCAGAAGATGACCCAAGAAACCCAGCTGTTATTGCTGACAATGTTGGCGATAATGTTGGCGATTGTGCTGGTATGGCTGCTGACCTATTCGAGACCTATGCCGTCACTATTGTGGCGACCATGCTTTTGGGTGGACTAATGATGGCTGATATGGGTGAAGCTGCAATCACATATCCGCTTGTACTTGGTGGCGCTTCAATTATTACCTCTATCATTGGCACCTTCTTCGTAAAAACCTCAGAAGGTGGCAGTATTATGGGAGCTCTCTATAAAGGCGTGATCGTCTCTGGAGTAATTGCTGCCATTGCCTTTTATTTCATCACAGAATGGATGATGGGTAGTGACTCCATCAATCTTTTCTACGCATCTCTGGTAGGACTAGCATTAACAGGGGCAATGATTGTCATCACTGAGTACTACACCTCTACGGAATATGCACCAGTTAAACACGTCGCAGCTGCATCGCAAACTGGTGACGCGACCAACATCATCGCAGGCCTCGGAGTATCGATGAAATCTACTGCACTTCCTGTATTGGCAGTATGCATAGCGATATGGGCATCTTACTCATTAGCGGGTATCTATGGGATCGCAATAGCTGCGACCGCGATGCTCTCAATGACTGGCATGATCGTAGCGCTTGATGCATATGGTCCGATCACCGATAACGCTGGTGGTATTGCGGAAATGGCAGAACTACCATCGAAAATACGCGATATTACTGATCCTCTAGACGCTGTAGGTAATACGACTAAAGCAGTAACTAAGGGATATGCGATCGGCTCTGCTGGTTTAGCTGCCTTAGTACTTTTTGCAGACTACACACACAAACTAGAAGCCGCGGGCAAACTCGTTGAGTTCTCGCTATCAGATCCTGCAGTCATTATCGGTTTGTTCCTTGGAGGTATGATCCCTTACCTCTTTAGTGCAATGGCCATGGAAGCTGTAGGCCGTGCTGCCGGATCTGTCGTAAACGAAGTGAGACGTCAGTTCCGAGAAATTGCAGGCATTATGGATGGCACAGGAAAACCAGATTACTCTGCGGCTGTGGATTTACTTACACGCTCTGCCATCAAAGAAATGATGATCCCATCTTTGCTACCGGTCTTGGCACCAATCGTTGTCGCATTCGGCATGAATTGGTTAATGGGCCCAGGTGAAGGAATTAAAGCGCTGGGTGGATTACTCATCGGGACTATTATTACGGGTATCTTTATAGCAATTTCAATGACCACTGGTGGTGGCGCTTGGGACAATGCTAAAAAATACATCGAAGATGGTCATTTCGGTGGAAAGGGTTCTAATGCTCACAAAGCATCAATAACCGGAGATACTGTTGGTGATCCTTATAAAGACACGGCAGGCCCAGCGGTGAACCCTCTAATCAAAATCATTAATATTGTGGCTCTTTTACTGATCCCACTTTTATAAGACAAAGATAACAACGAAAAAGGGCTCTTCTTAAGAGCCTTTTTTTGGCATCATACATCAATCATTCTTTTTAGACTGCTGTATACCTGCTGTAATGATAAGCCGCATAGCTTGCTCACGCGGCATATCAACAGGAGTGAGTCTTGAGCGCGGTACAAAAATAGTATAGCCACCGATCTGGTAACTCATTGGAAGGTAGACAGCAACGCAGCCTTTAGGAACCATATCAAAAGGCAAATCTGAGAACTCTTCTCGAGTTAAAAAACCTAATAACCTCACATCGAGATTGGGCATATCAACCATTACGACCTGAAAGTTCTCTCCTTTGTCATCCCCAGTGAATAATCCAAAAAACTCCCTCAAAGCACTGTAAATCGTTTTGATGAGAGGTACTTTTAAGAAAAATCGCTCAGTTAAATCGAAGATGAATCGAATAAAATATGCTCGCATTAAAATACCGATGAGAAACACTCCAAGGCATCCTGCAACCAGTCCCATACCCACGACGTAGATCCCATCAGGCAAAATCATTTGTAAGGGGTAGCCCATGAACGACTCGGCCGTCGTAAAAAGCCAAACTAATAAATAAATAGTCGCTAGCACTGGTAACACAGTAAACAGACCAGTCAAAAAAATTCTACTGATAAACTTCATCACAATCGTGTTCCCCCAAATTATTTAGAACTTTTTTCCTAAGATTAAGAACAGTATATTCAATTTTTTATGTCTAGTAATTCGATCGAAAACCATTCAGCGCGCGAATCGACCTAAGATGAAGACTTAGCATCCCTTAATTTTTCATATAACTTTTTTAACGCAAGACCTGTAGCCGAATGATCTTTTTGGGACAGATCTACGGCCTGACCCTCAAACATAATATATCCACCACTGTCTCCTCCTTCCGGGCCTAAGTCAACAACCCAATCTGCACTGGTGATTAGATCAAGATTGTGTTCAATGACTACAACCGTACCACCGACGTCTACTAAACGCATCAGTGTCTCAATTAATTTTTCAACATCGGCCATATGTAACCCAACAGTGGGTTCATCAAGAACAAAGAGCGTTGTTTTATGGCTCTTCCTAGCCAATAGGCCCTCTGCATCAGCACTAAATTTAGAGAGCTCCGAAACAAGTTTAATTCTTTGCGCTTCCCCCCCAGACAAAGTACTACTATGCTGACCCAGTGTTAAGTACCCCAAACCAAGTTCATTAAGTAATTTAAGTTTTTTCTTAATACGAGGATGAGCACTGAAAAGCTCCAGCGCATCTTTGATGCTGAGATTTAAAACATCAGCTATCGAATGATTGTTATACCTAATCTGTAATGTATCTTTACTAAATCGATCACCACCACAGACCTCACAAACGGATCGCACATCAGGTAGAAAGTTCATCTCGATTTTTTGCATTCCTTGACCTTCGCAACCTTCACATCGTCCACCCTTTGTATTAAACGAAAAACGGGGGGCACCATAACCTCGGATACGGGCTTCGGTCGTGGATGCAAAAAGCGTTCTAACATCATCCCAAACCCCGGTATAAGTTGCGGGGCATGACCTTGATGTTTTTCCGATCGGATTCTGATCTACTTCTATGACTTTAGAAACACGCTCAAACCCAGTGATGCGTAAACAATCAGTAAAATCTGCATTACGATTCGGAGATACGCTCTCTGAAATCAGTCTATCCATATTCTCACGCAGTACCCCTCTAATCAGACTGGATTTACCACTTCCAGAAACTCCCGTTACAACTGTCAAACAACCTATCGGTATCCGCACATCAACATCTTTCAGATTGTTACGAACTGCTGATTTCACACATAAAAAATCTGAAGATTGATCAACACTTCTTCGCCGCGAAGGGGCGTAATGCTTGGGGAATTTTAAATACTGACCTGTGATTGAAGAAGCATTAAGCATTATCTGCCGAGGCGAACCCGAAGCAATAATGTGGCCGCCCTCGCTTCCGGCTCCAGGCCCCAAATCAACCACAAAATCTGCCTGAATAATCGTATCTTCATCGTGCTCAACAACGACGAGCGTATTGCCCTTGTTTTGCAGACTTTTTAATGTCTGTAGTAAGACTTCATTATCTCTCGGGTGAAGACCAATCGTTGGTTCATCTAGGACATAGACAGCACCTCTTAAATTTGAGCCTAACTGGGCTGACAAGCGCATTCTCTGAGCCTCTCCACCACTGAGCGTTGGAACGGATCGATTTAAAGTGAGATAAGACAAACCGACCTCAATCATGAATTTTAATCGAGACAATACTTCGTCAAGCAAATCCTTGGCAATCAATTGTTCACGTGCGGTAAGCGCGATGCCTAAAAGTATCCGATACAGCGAACCGACAGGACTAGAAACTAAATCAGAGATAGAAAGGTCATTCCAAAAAACACTCATCGCTTGTCCATTCAAGCGATACCCGTGACAGGATTCACAGACCACGCCCCCCGGGTCGTGCATATACTTAGCTCGCTCAGCTTCCACCTCAATTTCATCCTTAAGATATCTGACAATACTTATCTTTACATCTTGTAACTGACCTGTTCCCTGACACGACTCACACCATCCATACTTTGAATTGAAGGAAAATAGACGCGGATCAAGCTCATCGAAGGATTTTTGACAAGAAGGACAGGCGCGCTTACTGGAAAAACTCCGCTGTTCAAAAGTGCCCCCTGTGAGCAAGGTGTCAATATCAGCGATAATATAAAAAAATCCATCTCCGTAATGCAAGGCAGACTCGATAATATCCACCAACTCAAGACGTAGAGTTTCAGACACATTAATACTAGCGACTGGAAGCTCAATAATATGTTCTACATATCGATCTAAGGCTGGAAAATCATCTGTCGCAAGAAACACGTTATCGACTAATAGATGAGTGAAACCTTTCTTTCGATAAGTCTCAGCCAAATCTTTGTATACACCCTTTCTTGCTCGAACCAAAGGGGATAAGAAACCAATATGGCGGCCAGAATAATCTTGCAAAACGCAATCTACAATTGCAGTCAGTGTTTGCGGCTCGATTTTTACCTGGCAATCAGGACAAAATTGATCACCAATCTTGGACATCAATAGACGCAAATAATGGTATGTCTCTGTTACCGTTCCCACGGTACTTTTGATCCCACCTCGACTAGCACGTTGTTCAATGGCCACTGCTGGAGGAATGCCATACACCGCGTCGACATCGGGCTTTTTGCCTACTTGGATAAATTGTCTGGCATAGGCATTTAAAGACTCGAGATATCGCCTCTGACCCTCACCGTAAATAATGTCAAACGCTAAAGAAGATTTCCCGCTACCGCTCAGACCGGTGATCACTGTCAATTTTTCGTGAGGAATATCCAAACTAATATTTTTTAAATTATTTTCTCTGGCATTCCTGATGGAAATCGAACTTGGAAATGAGTCACGAGCTTGAGCATCCAGAGTGATCTGTCTATCCATCTGCTCGTAACTTACCCTACTATCAACGCGGGCCAGCTCACGCCCTGTTAAAGACGCTGGATCTGCGCATAAATCCTTAGGCGAACCGACAGAGACGATCTGACCACCTGCATCCCCACCTTCTGGGCCTAAATCGATAACCCAATCAGAGGCAGCAATCAGGTCAAGATTATGCTCAACCATAACTACGGAAGCCCCAAGGTTCACGAGAGTACGCAGTGCGAGCAGCAACTTTTGAATATCATGGAAGTGAAGCCCAGTTGTTGGTTCATCCAGTAGAAAAAGTGTTTGCGCAACTGGCTGACTTGAAACCTCAGAGATATAAGTGGCAAGTTTTAGCCTCTGAGCCTCACCGCCAGATAACGTCGGCACAGGCTGTCCAAGCCTCAGGTAGCCGAGGCCGACATCAATTAGCGGCTGCAACTTACGAAACACTTTTGGAACCTCTTTAAATGTCTTAATTGCCTCAAATATTGTTAGATTTAGAACATCGTCAATATTCGCCATACCTACGTGTGGCAAATCGACATGAATCTTCAAAATATCCGAGCCATATCTCTTACCATCACATGCGTTACAACGCAGATATACATCCGATAAAAACTGCATTTCAACCAGTTCGAACCCACTACCCAAACAAGTTTGACAACGTCCTTTACCGGCATTGAAACTAAAATAACTCTTGTCATATTTACCTTGGCGTGCGCCTGGTGAGGCTGCAAAGATGTCGCGAATAGGATCGAGAGCACCGACATAACTCAACGGATTTGAACGCGAGGATTTACCAATTGGCCTTTGATCAAGCATGATGACGCGGTCAATGAGATGTAGATTACTAAAACCGCGTAAACCATCATTAGAAATCCCCATACCCGTTAGATTGCGGGTCATCTCTCTAAAAATGGTGTCCTCTACGAGGGTTGATTTACCAGATCCGGATACCCCTGTAATAGAGACTAGATGTCCGAGAGGTATACTCACATCAATATGTTTAAGATTGTTACGACAGGCACCTAAAACACTCAGCCACTGAGTTTGAAGCGGCTTGACCGGTCTACCTTCTACCGAGTCACTGATCGACCGTTTACCCAAGAGATATTGAGCCGTAAGGCCACTGCTTGTTGCAAGGTCCCGGCTACGCCCAAAAAACTCAATGTGACCGCCCCCCTCTCCAGCTCCAGGTCCTATATCGAGCAAAAAACCAGCAGCTCGTATGATTTGTGGGTCATGCTCAACAACTACAATCGTATTGCCATTATTTCTAAGCCTCTGAATTACATTGATAATTCTCTCCACATCTCTATGGTGCAAACCGATGGATGGTTCGTCCAGCAAAAACAAAGTTTGAGTCAGGGACGCACCTAACGCCGTTGCCAAATTTAGTCGCTGGGTCTCACCCCCCGATAGCGTTCTAGATTGTCTATCCAGTGCAAGATAACCCAACCCCACCTCTTCAAGGAACTCTAACCTGGATGTAATTTGATCGAGAACCAACTGGTTTGAGTCATCTTTACTACCTTTCTGCCAACTGTCTTTTTCTGCGTTAACAAATCGTTTTAAATCGCGAATAGGTAAAGTATTCAACTGATGTATGGATAAGCCCTTTATTGAATCTAATTGCGCTAGGGTCCAATGCAGTCCTGGATGTCTAAAAGAATTTACCGAGCTCTCAGCAGAACCGATTCGCCATAGCAATGCATTGGATTTTAAACGACTTCCATGACAATCTGGACACAGAGAATATGATCGATACCTCGCGAGCAGCACTCGAATGTGCATTTTGTATGCTTTTGTCTCTAGCCAACCAAAAAAATGTCTGATTCCATACCAATATTTTGGCCACGATTTACGCCAACTGACCCATTCTGGCTCCCCCTCCAACACCCACTGCTTGTCTTTATCGGACATCTCACGCCAAGGCACATTCAAAGGCACGCCTCGCCGCTGGGCATATTCCATAAGATCGTCTTGACACTCAGAATAGCTATCCGTCCGCCATGGCCGTATCACGCCCTCAGCAAGAGACAAGTTAGGATCTACGACCACAGAATCCATATCCACACCAATCACACGACCAAATCCATGACAAGTTGAACAGGCGCCCACGGGCGAATTGAACGAAAAAAGTCCAGGACTTGGTGGCGAGTAATCAATATCACAACTGGCGCAATGAAAACGATTACTAAAGTTTAGAGGAGCACCTGCCGTCTCCCCCTTTAAGTGTAGAGTAACTGAGCATTTACCTTGTCCTATTCGAAATGCCGCCTCAAGCCCCTCACTCATTCTTGCATCTTCGACACGATTCATATCAAAACGATCAATGACTATATGCGATTGACCCATCAATTCAATGAAACGGTCATACCCTTGTACCTTCAAATACCCATAAATCTCTTCATTCGTAAAATTATTCGGAACCACAACTGGCGCAGACACCACAATTCGACTCCATCCCTTATGACGGAGTACGGCAACAATTTTTTCGACATCATCAATCACAACAGGTTGTGCACAACTGCGGCAATAGAGGCTGGCGTATTTAGCAAACAATAACTTCAAGTAATCTGCCAATTCAGTCATCGTGCCAACCGTAGAACGCGATGTCTTAACAGAGTTGACTTGGTGAATAGCGATAGCAGGGGGTATACCCTCTATACTAGCAACCAACGGACGATCCATTCGATCGAGAAACTGTCTGGCATAAGACGAGAAAGTCTCCACGTATCGTCTTTGACCTTCCGCGTAGAGCGTATCAAAAACAAGGGAAGACTTTCCAGACCCAGATACCCCAGTGACCGCAATCACCTCTCCCAAAGGCAAATCCAAGTCGAGATTCTTAAGGTTATTTTGAGTTGCCCCTCTAATTTTGATATGTTTTCCCATACCTATGAATTGATTAAAGGCTCCAAATTAAATTTATTGAACTGAATGTAAGATAGACTAATGTTAAAGCAATAAGTTTAAAAATTAAACCAAGAAAATTTACCAATTATGATGCACTTTATTAAAATAATTTCTCGATTGTTTGATTCAAAGCTAACGAACTCGAATGATAATGTAACGGCAACTGCTCTTAGTCGCGTGCTGGCTTCTTTATTGTATGAAGCAGCTCGAGTTGATACTAACGTAACACATGAAGATTTAGAGATGGCCGTCGAATCACTACAAAATCTAATCAGCATCAGCAAGACAGAAGCCGGCCAACTTTTAATTGATGCGTCACAACTTCATAATCGGCCCACCGCATACCATCCACTTACAAAAATCATTAATGAAGAATTCTCGTATAGGCAAAAGTGCGAGCTTATAAAATCCATGTGGTCAGTGGCTCATTCTGATAATCACGTTGATCCACAAGAAGACCACATCATTCGTAAAATATCAGATTTGTTATATGTAGCTCACCAAGATTTTATTTATGCAAAGATTAATGCTCGAGATTCCAAAAAACGTAAATCAATAACGCCAACAGGCCTAACAGAATAAACGTGAACTTAATTCACCCAATCGCCCCAAACTTCAAAGAAGAGCATACATAAAACCAATATTTCTAGCGCGAAAAAAAGGCTATAACATCATGCAGAATTTCTCGTTATCAGTGATTGCTGTAAAAGTTTTAATCGTCATCTCCTTATCTCTATCTCAAGCTTGGTCGATTGATCTTTCAGTCTCATGTAACACCCCAGGAACTTGGGTTATCCCAGGCGAACCAGATTTATTTCCTGTCAACTATTCGGCGGTCCTCAGTCGCGCCGACGATATGGATTTTATTTTATTAGGCGAACAACATGACCAAGCCCAACATCATCGCTGGCAAACGCAAATGCTCTCAGCGTTACTCGCCCACAAAGATCACATTGCAATTGGCTTGGAAATGCTTCCACGCGCGAGCCAACCAGCGTTAGATGCCTGGGTTAATGGGGACCTAACATTAAAAGAATTTTTGTCACAGTCGAATTGGTATCACTTGTGGCGTTTTGATGTCGAACTCTATACGCCAATATTAAACTTTGCTAGGGATAACCAAGTCCCATTGTATGCGCTAAACATATCGAGAGAACTCATATCGGAAGTATCTACGAATGGGTGGCAAGTAAATAGCAGTAAGTTCAATCGTATTATTTCGGAACCTGCTCCCGCCTCTCCCAGTTATCAAGCGGCACTTACAGACATTTTTTATCAACACGAGGGTAGTGACAACAAGCAATTGGAATACTTCATAGCGGCGCAGTTGACATGGGATCGCGCCTTCGCAGAGGGATTAATAAAAGCGAAGAAGGATACCTCTCGCGTAGTTGTTGGGATTCTCGGTTCGGGACATTTAACATACGGCTACGGAGTAAAACACCAACTTAATTCAATTGGTGAGTTCAACATTTTGACTTGGATTCCAACAACAGCCGGTATCGACTGCACTTCTTTAGATCTCATTGACGAAGAGGGTAAATTAATTGCTGATGCTATATTCATAATGCCAGAGATTATTATGGAGAAAAAAAAACACCAACTAGGTATCTTTTTAATCGATAGTGACAACGGAATCGTAGTAGGCGATGTACTAAAAAACAGTATCGCAGCCGAATCAGGGCTTCAAACAAATGACATCATTGTTGAAGCTGCCGGCCAAGTCGTTTTAACAAGTGCCGATCTAATTGAACTGATCCAAAACCAAGTGCCGGGTTACTGGTTACCCATTAAAGTCAAACGCAATGATCAATCCATAGACCTCATCGCCAAAATACCTTTTGAAGGTATATCGTTCTAAATTTAACAATTTGAAAAATCACACCACGATTGCTATAGAGGAGATTCATGAGATTATTAAACACCTAAGTGACTCAAGCAATGCAATAAATCTTGATGAGTCAACCGGCAAGATGAAAAGTACTCTTGGCTGCCGGTCAGTAAAATAGGGCAAATGCAAACAGGAAAGTGCCCCATCAAAGAACAATACTTTAAATTCTGATGCGGCCAACTCATTAACTCACCTACCCGCACATTAACGTGGGTATTCATTGATTTATTACTTGGTAAATTAAGTCCTGAGCCAAAATGATCTGTGCCTTGTCTAAAACATCTAGTCGAATATCAAACGGTGGTGTCAAATCAATACACAAAAAAGCAAATCCAAGTGGCCTATCATTTAAACGCCTAAGAGCCTCTAAGTAAAGTCCTGCCTGAATAAGATAACCATGACGATCACGACTCTTGAGAAATCGTCTTTGGTTCTTACCGGAAAATGTTTTCAGGTCTACAACAAGATCTTGAATAACAAGGTCGGGTCTTGCACGCCATTGAGAACATGCCTCATCTTTCCAATAGATTGAGGTCTCTACTTGCCCAAGATTGATCCAATGAGAAAACAAATGACCGGACCAATGGTTAAGTTTCTCTCGAGCTTCGTTAATGCGATGTAAATCGGATTGGTCCAAGCGACAACCCGAAGATCTGTTAGCACCAGCTAACCAGTCATCTGTGAGAGTTAATAGATCAAGCTCAAAATCCTCAGATTCTTCTAACATTAAACGGTGAAATACAGAGCCTGCCCCTACTCCCCTGCTTGGCGAACTCCGAACGCCTTTTGCTTCATGGTACTGAGATCTGAGATCAGAACTAGACACAAAATCGGTTCGAGCAAGATAATCATTAAGACTATCCTGAATAGCCAAACACTCACCAGGTTTGAGTATTAAGGGAGAAATATTGACGCGCACACTCATAATCACAGCCTCAATCAATCAATTAATTGATTGATTAGCCGACCGTCTCCCGACGAATCTAATCTTTGTAATAACCAATACCCAATCATATCTACGATTGCTTCAAATTGGAAAGGGGGATTGAATATCAGGACCCCACACGCATTCATGGAGGCTGAAAACTTAGTTTTTGATAAACAAATCTCTGCTCGAAGTATCGACTTATGCCCACGCGTCTTAAGTTTTCGAATAAACTGATACGTAACCTCGTCATTCATCACGGGATACCAAACTGCAAAAACTCCTGTCGAAAACTTTTTTAGTCCAACTTCTAAAGAGGATGCAATACGATCAAACTCTGCAGGACGATCATAAGAGGGGTCTATAAAGATCAGACCTCGACGCTCAGCAGGTGGCAATACTGACTTAGTCAGCGAAAATCCGTTCTCGCTACGAACCGAGGTTTTAGGCCATCCTCGAACTAACCCTCTCAATTGCTCCGCATCTGAAGCATTAAACTCATTAAGGACTAGACGGTCGCTAGCTTGCAATAAACTACGCGCAATAACTGGAGAGCCGGGATACCACCTGAGCAACCCATTCTTATTATTGAGATTAAGTATTCTTAGATAAGGTTCCATGGCTGCAGGGTAATCAGCAGAGCCAAAAACCTGACTCACTCCTTTGTTAAATTCTTTGTTTTTAGCTGCCCATGAATGCATTAAATCGTAACGCCCCAAACCTGCATGGGTATCCACATATACGATTGGTCGATCTTTTTTTTGCAGACTGATGATCAATTGTGACAGCAAGGCGTGCTTGAAGACATCAGCAAAGTTGCCTGCGTGAAAATAATGTCTGTAAGCGAACATATCGAGGTAAGCTACCTTGAGTTCACTCGAATTCGGTATATTTTTTTTTACTCCCCTTACTTAAGGCTATGGGGTATTTTTTTTGATTAAGCGATATTTTTTTAAGGCTGGCGTCTATCAAATCAATCTCGAGCACATCTGCCAAGCGAACTAAATATAAAAGGATATCGGCCATCTCAAAAGAGACATCCAATTTTTTGGACTCATCGATCCGGTATGATTTCGACTCGCTAAGCCACTGAAAATGTTCCAGCAACTCACCAGCCTCTGCTGACAATGCCATTGATGTATTTTTAGGACTATGAAACCGCTCCCAATCACGATCCTTCGCGAACTTTCTTAGCTCTAGAGCTAGTGTTTTTAATCCAGTCATAGTCATGCTGGGGGGGAAACCAAACTAAATACGTTTTTACGTCAAATCCGCCTGAGATTCAGTAGGCTTACGAGGGTATCGTCTTCCTGTCCCGCGCCTTCTCCTTTGTCCAGATGGCTTCGATTGGTTAGGTTTTTCACTTGCATCTCCATCTTGCTCTCCCGAAGGAGCCTGCGAAGATCCATTGCTAACTGACCCAGAGTCTAGCGTTTTTTTTATGTTTGGTCTCGATGGATGATGCTGTTTAGGTCCCAAACCAAGAAGCGCTCGCACCGCTTCATAACCGAAACGATGAGCACGATCAGAAGCACTTGCCTTAGGGCCAATAATATGAAGCGTCATCAATCCTTTATCTTTAATGAAATCAGCAATAACTTTCGCAGCTTGCCCTGACTGGAGTTCTCCACCGTCTATCAAGCGATACGGTTTTCCAAGTTGAACACAGTAATCGAGGGCTTCTTCGGGCTCTTCTTCAATATCACCAAAATAAATAATGGCTGTCCCATCACTCTCTTTAACATTTTGGCGAATGCTCTCAATGGTATCCTCCCCCAACAACTCAGTGACCGGATAATTATCAGGGATGAACCCATCCTCTGCCATTCGACCTTCGGCGCAAGCTCCGCCGCATTCTGCACCCAATTCAATCGCCGCATCAAGCACACCACGACCGACGCCTGTTTGCGCATTCGAAACTATCTTCAATCGGCCACTTTGTAGTCCAGAAATTCCAGATTGCCCGGTAGGAGCACTTTTTTTCTTAAAACGAAAATCTCTCTTGCTTCTTGACACCTATACCTCGACTAGCAGGAACAATCGGTAAAACGCGAACACCTACAACATTAAGCGCTACCACGTTCAATGAATAAAAATACAAATTTTTTAATACCTTTAACTAACTGAGGTGCCGAATAATAGAGCGCAGAGCATTCAAAATACATACCGCGTTCTACGGTTACAATCCGCCCTAGCTAATTCATTTTTTAAATTTAAGAACGACTGGCAAGATATTTGCCAAGCCTTCTTGATCCCGAGGACTCTTTGGTCGCACCGCGAGCTATTATAAGAACTAATCTCCATCCTTTTTGACGGGCCCCACTCGGAATTTAAGCCCAAAGTAGTTCTTCGCTCTTTTTCGTCCTGCTTAATGTAACACTTTTTACGAACCTGTCAAATTATTAAAAAAATTCAGCCCGTAGGCGCCCTTCAATAAACCCTGTAACACTTGATACAAAAGGGGTACTTTGTCGAACGTACAAACCTTTGATATCCTTACAGGTAATTAGAGACTCCAAACCCTATCTATAAGGAATAAACGTTTAATGGCTAAAGAACAAAGACCAATCGACAAACTGGCGATGGACCAATCAAGTTTATTCCGAGAAGTAATCGTCACAGATCGGCGAATCGGCACAATACGGATCTCAAACCCAATTACGGCGAACGGAGCTGATGATCCTGAACGACAAACGATTTATGCTGGAGAAACGCAAATCATGACACCAATGGGGGCGCTTCCTATTGCATTTCAAATAGAAGCACACTCGTTAGCGGAAGCTGTCGAGAAATATGGCGATGCTGGTAAAGTTGCTGTAGAAAAAGCAATTAAGGAACTCCAAGAAATGCGTCGGGAACAAACCTCATCCATCGTTCTGCCTGGAAGCATGTCTGGAGTTGGAACTAATGCGGGTCCAGGTGGCGGATTTAAACTACCCTGAAACTAAAGTGGTCAAGATGATCCATCTGAAACCGCACCAGTCTGTATTAAGTCATTAACTTGATCCTCACTGTACGCGAGTTCGCTCAATACTTCTCGTGTATGCTGACCCAAGGTTGGTGCTGGGGTAACTCTTTCTGGTGACGAATGAGACCAATTGCTGGGCGTCTTTGTCGCGTACAAACTACCTTCGGTTGGATGTTCCTCATTAATAAAAAATCCCGTCTCTCGGAGATGATCATCCGTCAACAAGTCATCTACGGTATTCATTTTAGCGACAGGAACATCAATGTCCTGAAAAAAAGACATCCAATAGTCCGTATCCTCATTTTTAATCATCTCTGATAAAAGATCATATATCTCACCAATATTTTGAGCTCTAGCAGAATGCGTTATAAACTTTGGGTCATTCATCATTTCAGATTGATTCATAGCCGCCCAAAATCTGGTCCATTGCGCTTCGTTATAAACCAAAGCGCAAATAAAGCCATTTTTTGTCTCATAAACGCGTCGGTGTTTTAGCCGTTCATAGCCCGAAGGTCCGATTGGCGGTTGAAAACTCAGGCCCGCCATATGATCCCCCAGCACGAAGTGTGATATCGCCTCAAACATAGGAACCTCTACTGACTGACCTCGACCTGACTTTTCTCGCTGATACAAGGCCGCTGTCACAGCATAAACAGCGTGCAATCCAGTCACACGGTCCGCAAAATTAAGAGGTACATAACTAGGTTTTTCCCGACCTTCCTTGGAAACAAGCCAAGGCACGCCGGTACTACCTTGTATCAGATCATCATAGGCCGCCTGCCCCGCTCGAAGGCCATTTTCTGAGTATCCATAAGCGCCTACGTAGATAATATCTGGGTTCAGTGCGCTCACATCAGTGTAAGACAACCCTAATCTCTGCATCGCGTTTGGTCTCACGTTGTAAATTAAAACGTCACTACGCAGAATTAACTTTTTGATAACGTCAATCCCCGATGGATGTTTCAAATTAACAGCGATACCCTTTTTCCCACGGTTTAAATGTAAATGCAAGTGCCCCATATGAGGATTTAGCATAGGTCCGACGTCTCTCATATTGTCACCTGAGAAGGGTTCAACCTTGACCACCTCTGCACCTAACTCAGCCAGTATTTGGGTCGCAAAAGGGCCCATGACTACGGACGTTAGATCTAGAATTTTGACACCGTCAAGAGGACCTGGCATAACACAACCTCATACAATCGTGGGCTAGAGTCGCCACCCGTGTGAAGATTCCGTCAGATTTTGGAAAAATTTCAATAGATGATTTTAACTGCAGCTAGTTCGCTGGAGGCGCCGAAGGTCTATCCTCTCGATGTCGGAAATTAATACGCGCCTTGGTTAAATCATAGGGGGAAATCTCAACCGAAACTCGGTCACCCGCAGTGATTCGAATTCTATTTTTACGCATTTTTCCAGATGCATAAGCAATAACCTCAATGCCATTTTCAAGCTCAACCCTAAAGGTCGTATTGGGCAACACCTCTTGTATAGTGCCGTCCATTTGAATTAATTCTTCCTTCGCCATTAAAACCCCTTTTAAATGTAATGGTGGTCGGAAACAGCCTCGATAAAAAGCCCAAATCTATCCACGAGGGCTTATTCTAACTTCGAATTCGACTCAAACACGACATTCTGATAGTCTGAATTTACTGTACTACCAACAATTAGTAGCTTTAATAATCCAACCTATATGGTAACTCATTATAAAAACTGATGAATTTTTACGAAAAATATATTCTTCCTCCGATACTTAACTGCGCATGCGGACTGTCTTCACTGAAAAGTCATCGAGAAGATATTGTCAGTCGAGCCAAAGGTGCAGTTCTTGAAATAGGCATAGGTTCCTCTCTAAATCTCGATTTCTATAAGCAGGATCAAATCACAGAAATAACCGGAATCGATCCCAACGAGTCACTACTCAAAATAGCCCAGCGCAGCAACCCTAACAAAACCCCCAAGATAAATTTAATCGCTGGAATTTCAGAGCAGCTCCCATTCTCCGATCGGCAGTTTGATTCAGCAGTTGTTACTTTCTCTTTCTGCACTATTCCGAATCCAGAAATCGCAATTAGAGAAATTAAACGAACACTTAAACCAAAAGGCTTACTTCACTTTTGCGAACATGGCATCAGTGACAGTCCACATCTCAAAAAATGGCAGCAGAGAATAGAGCCGATCTGGAAACCTTTAGCTGGAGGGTGTCACCTCACCCGAGATATTTTTGCCCTAATCGCCAGTAACGGTTTTCAACTGTTTGATCACAAAACAATCTATGCTGATCACGTGCCAAAAGTTGTAGGACATTTGTACAGCGGTTCGGCTATCAAACAAAGCTAATTTCGTTTGGACAGCAGTAACTGACGTAGATCTGTTTTAAGCACTTTACCGTAGTTATTTTTAGGCAAAGATTCGACAAAGTGATAAGTTTTTGGGCGCTTAAATCGAGCAATTCTATCAAGACAGCATTCATCCAAAGCCTGCTCATCCGCAAAAGCCCCTTGTGATAGCACTACAAAAGCTACAACGCTCTCACCCCATTCTTCACTAAACTGACCAACGACGGCTACCTCACTTACTGAGTGATGTGTCAACAAAACCTCTTCGATCTCACGAGGATAAATATTGGAACCGCCACTTATAATTAAATCTTTCGACCGTCCGATCAAAGTCAAGAATCCATCATTATCAAAAAAACCAATATCTCCAGTGTGTAACCAGCCATCTTTCCAAGCAGCTTGAGTCGCTTCCTCATCATTCCAATATCCAGAGGCGACGACTGCGCCCTTTACAATAACTTCGCCCATCTGACCCACAAGCGCCGGAGACCCATTCTCACCAAGAATACGCATCGACACAACGCTATGCGCAATACCAACTGAAGCGAGGCGCTCATCATATCTTTCATGTGACGAGTCATTGATCGTCGCTCTAGACAAGACGGTAATAGTCATCGGGGATTCACCTTGGCCGTAGATCTGAACAAAACGGGGACCTAAAATATCCAGAGCTTGCTTAATATCATGAACATACATAGGTCCCCCACCGTAGACAATTGTCTTTAATCCTTCAAGTGAGCATTCAGAAACCTCTTGAATTTGCACAAGTCGCTTGACCATCGTAGGCGCCAAAAACATAGATACGCCATTCCATCGTTGTATTAGATCCAAGACCTCATTCGGATCAAATTGCCCACTGCGAGGTATGATTTGATTGGCACATTTCATCACATGAGGCAAATCATAAAAACCGGAACCATGGGATAGCGGGGCTGCATGGATAATACTATCTGAAGCACTCACATCATCGACGTCTACCAAGTAAGCCATTCCCCCCATAAGCATATTTTGGTGTGAGATCATCACGCCCTTGGGCTTGCCAGTCGTTCCGCTGGTATAAAACAACCAGGCAAGATCATCAGGTTGCCTGTCTTCCATATCAATCGCTGGGCGCGAATCAGTCAATACACAATATTCATTTGAATCCACATCGATCACACGAGAGACAACTGCACAATTCGATGACACAGGAAAAAACTCTCCCGCGAGGTTCTTAGATACAAAACATACGGTCGACCCAGAGTGTTCCAACATATAGCTGATCTCTAAAGCGTGGAGCTTTGAGTTAATTGGCACAACGGATAAGCCAGCGTACCAAGTCGCATATCGAATGACGATATATTCAGGATGGTTTGGCATCACAATAGCAATCCGATCACCGGGCTTAAGGCATAGATCTTCCCTCATAGATGTTGCAAGGCAACGAACTCGCTCATAGAACAAACGATAGGTATATAACGTATCCATCCCGACCGATATCGCAGATCGATCGGGATGTGACTGGTAAGCTTTTAGCAGTATCTGTGCAATATTCATTGTTAAATAGAGACAATCACTCATTAATCTGTAAGCGTTCTAACCTCGTGTTACATTATGACGATATGAAAAAAGAAATAATAATCGAGCACACGTGACCGGAGAGAAAAAAATGATCTTGCGATTTACAGTTAGCGCTATCACCAGCATTCTATTATCATTCGCGCATTCAGCCTATTCTGCGGATCCGCCAGAACTGAGCGTTCGACACACCATTGAGATCAATGCTCCCACCGAGAAAGTCTGGGATATCGTTAGTGACTTCGGTGGCTTGCATCATTGGCTCTTTTTTATAAAGGATACTCAAATCATACTTGGAAAAAATAGGGAGCTAGGTGCTATTCGTTTATTAACCCGAGGCAACGGAACCAAAATAGAAGAGCGACTCGTGGAGTATGATCCTTACAATATGATCATCTCTTATACCTACGCCCAGGGCGTACCAATCTCGAGTGATTACTATTCAACGATAACGGTGACAGAGGTAAAAAACGGCAAATCACAGGTCGAATGGAAAGCTAGGTTTAAACGCTTACAATACTGGGCAGATAGCCCAACAGCGGGCAAAGACGATGCGGCCCTAGTGGAAATCTACAACAGAGTCTATTCCATTGGGCTCGAGGCAATGAAGCAAAACATTGAGTCAGGAGCTCTATAACCTTACTCTTAGGACACTAAAATTCCAGATTATCATAAACAATTTTGATGAATTTGGAGTCTAACTCTAAGATGGCCCATGCCCAAGATTGTTCAATTTGAAAGTCGCATTGGAAACCTAATTATGTTTAAGGAGCACGCGATACCGCTACTTAAATTAATGGGACTCTCTGGCGCGATCCCAAGCGCTATATTGCCAAATGACATTCTCGACGCGTTGAGACGTGCTCGCGCTCATCCATCACTCTCGCAATCGTTTATGAACGATGATAACAATCAAAATAATGAAATTAATATTCCGTTAAATACGAGGTCTAAACCTCTTTTTGATTTATTTGAACGCGCAGAAGCTCGTAAGTGTGAAGTAATATGGTGGTAATTATTTCGTATTTCGCTAATCCGATGAGTCACCAAACATTCGCGATAACAGGAGATTTAAACGCATGACCGACGTAACGAATTTCTTTCGCTTGGATAATAAAGTCGCCATTATCACAGGGGCGAGCCGAGGGATTGGAAAATCTATAGCAATTGCTTATGCCCGATATGGAGCAAAAGTTATCGTATCGAGCAGAAAAATTGAAGCCTGTCAGGAGGTTGTCAATCACATACGAGCGTTCGGCGGTGAGGCGACGGCGACTACCGCAAATATATCGGATAAATCTAGCCTTGAAGATTTAGTGCACTTCTCAAGAGAAACATACGGAGGCATTGATATCCTCGTGTGTAATGCGGCATCCAACCCCTTTTACGGACAATTAAAGGATATTCCAGATGCAGTATTTGAAAAGATATTAAATAATAATATTCTGAGTAATCACTGGCTATCCTCCCTAGTGACACCACATATGGAAACTAGAAACGGAGGCGCTATACTTATTGTTTCCTCAATAGCAGGACTCAAAGGAACCCCAGGACTTGGGGCCTATGCGATTTCAAAAGCTGCAGATATGCAATTAATTCGAAATCTTGCGATAGAACTAGGTGACAAAAAAATAAAAGTGAATGGAATTGCCCCCGGTCTTATCCGAACCGATTTTGCAAAAGTGTTATGGGAGGACCCAATAACGCGTACTGACTACGAACAAAAAACGGCACTAAAGCGATTGGGTGACCCTAACGATATTGCTGGTGTTGCGCTTTTCTTGGCCTCCGATGCCTCCGCGTATATCACTGGGCAAACCATTGTCGTCGATGGTGGAATCACCATTGCCGGCTAAACTGTAGCCTGCGTTCCTCGCGCTCCAAATAATCATCTAGGTTTATAAAAAGGATCTGCTAAATGTCTGAACTTATCCTTCACCACTATCTCACCTCTCCCATTTCAGAAAAAATTAGGGTTATTTTTGGCTTAAAGAACATATCTTGGCGCTCCGTAGAGATACCTAACCTTCCGCCAAAACCTGATGTTATTCCGCTATCAGGCGGGTATAGGCGAACCCCGATCATGCAGATAGGTGCTGATATTTTCTGCGATAGCCAAAGAATTTTATCTGAGATAGAGCGTCAGCAACCATCACCCTCAATGAACATGGGGTTGATTCAAATGATTAATCATTGGAGTGATCAATTATTTCACCCTATAGTTGCTGTAGCGATTGCAGGCTCATCAGATGTTTTTCCCAAAGAATTTTTAGAAGACCGTAAGAAATTGTTCTTAGGAGACTACGCAGACATTGAATCTGTTAAGACACAGATTCCAAATTTTATCGCCCAAATCAGAGCTCAGTTTTCTTGGGCAGAAACAGCCATAGAAGATAAGAGTGGGTTCCTTTTAGGGGAGGAGGCGACCATAGCAGATGCCTCTTTATTTGCCCTTACCTGGTTTATTAGGCGGCGTTGGGAAATTGGAGAAGAATTTATGGAGGAGTTCCCTAATATTTGCCTCTGGGAACAATCCATCAAGGACATTGGACATGGGACGTCTACTGACATGACCTCGCAGGAAGCGCTGGATACAGCTCAAAATGCTCAGACAACATTCAAGTCAAAATCAGACATCAATGACAAACAAGATATCGCAGTTGGTGATAGCGTCTCCATCGTTTTTGACGGGAATACTGGAGAAAAGACAGTAGATGGTGCAGTACATACGATAGATAAAAATAGTATAGGTTTACTTCATACGAATAAGCGTGTCGGCACCGTTTGCATCCATTTTCCAAGAGTAGGGTACCGAATTGAACGCGCCTAAAGAAACATTAGCCGAAAAAATTTAACTGAGAGGGAAGACAACGTGTCCATGCATACAAAATTCGATTTTTTAAAAGCAATGACTATTGTCCTAGCTTTGGGTTCAATCAGCTTATTCGGCTGCTCAGAAGAAAACACCAACGCCAAAACATACAAACTTGTCACTGGACCTCAAGGAGGAGCCTGGTACCCACTGGGTGGCGCGCTAAAAGGCCTTATAGAAAGAGATCAATCAGATATAAAAATTCAAGTATTGCCTGGGGGTGGAGTTTCTAACGTACTCGCTCTACATACCGGACAAGCAGATATCGCACTCGCCCAGAGTGTGACAAGCTTAGACGCAATAGAAGGTAGAGCTCCATTTCAGGAGCCACTTCAAAATATTTGTAATGTCGCCACATTTTACCGACAGTACTTTCAAGTAGTAACACTTGCCGAGTCGAGCGTAGACACACCCTTTGATCTAAAAGATAAAGTTCTAGCAACCCAACCTCGAGGCGCTTCAGGAGAGGCCATTACCAGTCACTTATTGCAAGCACATGACATGGATTATAAAAGCCTCTCAAATGTAAGCTTTGGGTCGTACACAGATTCAGTATCTCTGATGAAAGATGGAAATGCCGACGTATTTACCTTAACAACGACCATCCCATCCGGAGCTGTTATGGATTTGGCCAGCTCTCGGTCCGTCAAATTAATGCCCATGTCGGAGGACGCTCATGAGCGAATGCAAAAAATAAATTCAAAATACGAACGAGGTGTTATCCCCAAGGGGACTTACCCTGAACAAAATGAGGATGTACCAACAATCTTTTGGTATACGCATCTTACCGCTCGCTGCGACGTAGAAGATCAGGTCATAGGACACATTCTTGACTCTATCGTATCGGGATCAATGGAGCTCGTTTCGGTAACCAAAGCCATAGCAGGCCTCGATATACCAACCATGACACGCGACATTGGTGTTCCCATGCACCCCGGAGCGAGCAAATGGTATGAAGACCAAAAACAAAACTAACAGTAGCCGTGCGGTTGACTGATAAAAAAGTGATGCTAAAAACTATGAGTCCGATTGCAACAATCATTTCTTTAGTTGCACTGTCCATGTCTGGCTTTCACCTATATATCGCATGGCAAGGACCACCGGACGCGCTAACCTTAAGGGCCACACATTTAGCATTCGCGTTGATACTTGTATTTTTAACGAGTGGCAGCTTGAACAAAGAGGGACAGCGACGGACCGTCAAGATTGAATCCTTCATATTGATCGTGCTGAGCATTGCCGCTTGCGCCTATTTAGTCCTCTATCAAGACTATATCGTGAGCCGTATGACATATGTAGACCCGCTCAACCCTATTGACCTCACGTTCGGCGTCATCACCATACTCCTAGTATTAGAAGGAACGCGCCGTGCTGTGGGCTGGGCACTACCGATCACGGCTGTTGGGTTTCTAACCTACGCCCTCACAATTGGCGGTGTAGATTTTCAACGTGTCATCGAGCAAATGTATATGGGGACAGAAGGTATTTTAGGCATTCCGTTATACGTCTCTGCCACATACGTCATGTTGTTTATCCTCTTTGGTGCACTCGTGGAGAGAACGGGAACTGGTGCATTATTTATGGATTTCGCAATGGGACTCGCTGGTCATTCAGCCGGAGGTCCTGCAAAAGTCTCATGCATTACCAGCGGAATGTTTGGCACGGTTTCGGGCAGTGCCGTTGCAAATGTGATGACAACTGGGGCATTCACGATTCCACTCATGAAACGACTTGGTTATAAACCGGCCTTTGCAGGCTCCGTCGAAGCCGTAGCTTCAACAGGCGGGCAAATCATGCCGCCAATCATGGGTGCTACGGCATTCATAATGGCCGAATTTCTTGGAGTCAGTTACCTTACTGTTGCCATGTACGCCCTCTTACCGGCGATACTCTATTACGTTGCTTTATTTCTAAGCATTCATTTTGAAGCTAAAAAAAATGGCATGCACGGACTAGACAAATCTGAACTTCCGAAAGTATCAAAAGTCCTTAAGGAGCGCGGCCACCTATTCCTTCCCTTAATCATCATTATCGGCACACTTATGCTTGGTTTTAGCGCGCCATTTGCAGCGCTGTGCGGCATCATGAGCACCATTCCAACAGCGCTTCTCCGAAAAACGACTCGAGAATACATAAACATTAAAAATATACTGAAAGCGCTTGAGGAAGGAGCGAAAAATACCGTTACTGTCGCCCTTGCATGCGCTTGTGCTGGCATTGTCATCGGTGTGATCTTCATCACTGGATTAGGGTTAGAGTTCACGAATTTAGTGCTTTCCGCAGCAAATAATCACCTATTTCTAGCACTTGTTTTAACTAGTTTTGCCGGCATTCTGCTCGGTATGGGTATGCCAACCGCACCCGCTTACATCATGCAAACCGCACTATTGGTCCCCGCACTAGTGAAGCTAGGCGTTATGGTTGAGGCCGCCCATATGTTTGTTTTTTATTTTGCCATTCTATCTGCCATCACTCCCCCCGTTGCATTAGCTGTGTATGCTGCAAATGGTATTTCGCGCGCATCAATTTGGGACTCCAGCATCACCGCACTACGACTTGGCGCGACGGGGTATATCATTCCATTTATGTTTGTCTTTGGCCCATCTCTGCTGCTCATTGGTACCGGCATGGAAATAGTACAAACGAGTATTACAGCAGTCATTGGCGTCATATGCCTTGCGTCCGGCCTCTCTGGATACTTATTTAAAGTAACCTCAGTCTGGGAACGCATAAGCTTATTAACTGCCGCATTAGTTCTCATTAAACCAGGTCTAGAGAGCGACATCATTGGAGCGGCACTCATAACGTTGACCCTTATTGGTCAATTACGAAAGGAAAAAATATCGCATCAATAAGTAATCAAGATACAGAACGCCACAACTCAAAAAATACTTTTTAGGTCTCAGCCTGCGCTCTAAATTATAATAAGAGGATGCTGACTAAATTGAGAAAGAAAAATGTTTGATTGGTTCGCCTCACCTGAGGCATGGGTCGCACTTGGAGCACTAACAGCTTTAGAAATTGTTCTGGGTATCGATAATATTATTTTTCTGTCAATACTTGTTAACCGTTTGCCAGAAGCCCAACGTAACTTTGCTAGACGTCTTGGGCTTTCGCTCGCGATGATTGCACGATTGGGACTTCTCTTCTCACTTTCATGGGTAATGTCACTAAGTACGCCAATTATCACATTGGCTAATCTTGAAATATCAGGTCGCGATCTGATTTTATTCTTTGGTGGATTATTTCTAATTGTGAAGGCGACCCAAGAAATTCATGAAGCGCTAAAGGGTGTAAGCATTGAGAGAACATCGAACAAAAAAGTCAGCCTGGTATCAATACTTATTCAAATATCTATTTTAGATATTGTTTTCTCGCTAGACTCAGTAATTACAGCGGTCGGCTTAGTAGATCAACTAAGTATCATGGTTATTGCTATCGTTTTAGCCGTTGCTGTGATGATGTTTGCAGCAAAGGGTATTGGGAATTTCGTAGATAAACACCCTACCATCAAGGTGCTTGCATTAGCATTCTTAATATTGGTCGGCATCGTACTGGTCGTTGAGTGTTTTCAAATTCATGTACCCAAATCTTATATTTACTTTGCTATGGCATTTTCCTTTACGGTTGAACTCGTTAATATCAGGATTAGAGGTACTGAAAAAACGTCGGCTTAGTCAGGTATTTAGAAAATTCAGAGGTAATCCCGGACAATGCCATTCAAAGGAATAAAGTCGACCCAGTCCAGACGAAGTAACAAAGACAGTTTTTAGATCTGGGCCACCAAAACAAACGTTTGTCACCATTAGATCAAATTCTGGTACCGGCACTCTTGCTCGTACCTCTCCGGTCGGCGCAATAGCGGTGAGACACCCCGTCCCAAGCGTTGCTACGACAACATTGCCCTCAGCATCGACCGCAAGTGAATCAAGTCTCTCGTAACCACTAAATTTATGAAGTAATCGGCCCGGCCAAAAAGGATGTGGTCCGTTTTTCTTCAACACACCCGGCGAATCTATATCAAACGCCCAAAGCCTGGCAGCATTCGTCTCAGCAACATAGAGTGTTTTCTCATCTGACGAGAGACCGATACCATTGGGGGTGTCAAAAGGATGAATCAACTCAACGATCATTGATCCGTCGATCTTGGCGTAAAACACTGACCCTCGATCTATTTGTCGGCTACGACGCTTACCTAAGTCCGTAAAATAAAAACCACCTACGCGATCAAAAACAATATCATTTGGCCCCTTAAGAGATTCCCCATCACAATCACGATAAAGACTGGTGACTTCACCGCTTTTTAGGTCAACAGTCTGTATCGACCCCCCCGCGTAGTCATCCGGTAGAGCTTCACCTGGCCGATTAAATGGCCCAGTCTTCGTCCAAACAAACCCACCGTTATTACAGACGTACATTTTCCCATTAGGACCAAGTGCTGCCCCATTAGGTCCTCCGCCACAGTCCGCTAAGATAGTTTTTTTTCCATTATGATCAACCCGCGTGAGCGTTTTACGTTCAATTTCTACAAGCAAAACGGAACCATCGGGCATAGCCACAGGGCCTTCAGGGAATAACAACTCCCGACAAATTTCTTTCACTGTAATTCCTCCTCAAAATAATATGTCATTAGGATTTACGCTAAAGCATTAACACGCCTCCATCAACATGATAGGACTGCCCTGTTATGAAGTCAGAGTCTTTAGATGCCAAAAAATAGGCCATTGAAGCGACATCCTCGGGCGTTTGCGCTCTAGCCATCGGCACAGCCTGAACCCGCTCTTTCCAAACTGTTCCGACTGGTTTATTTTCAATCGCAGTCCACTCAGCATCAATTTGGATCCACATGTCGGTATCAACGGGCCCTGGACATATGCTATTGACTGTCACTTTTGGCGAGCATTCTGATGCTGCAGATTGGGTAATCATAATAACCGCGGCTTTACTCGCAGAATAAGCACACATAAATTTTCGTCCTGCTCGTCCAGCGATCGAAGCCATATTGATGATTTTACCTGTCGGCCTACCGTCGGCTAATGGCGTCTGACTCAACATTTGTTTAGCACACGCCTGTACACAAAAAAATAGACCTCTTGCATTCACATTTTGCATGTAATCCCAATCCTCTGGAGTTGTCTCTAAAAAGCGTTTGACTCGTATAACACCTGCATTGTTCACCAAAACATCAATACGTCCAAAATGCTTAGTCGATTCCGCAATGAGCCTAGTCACAGCTATAGGGTCACTAACATCAACTCTCAACGGCAAAACATCTACCCCCATACTCTGTAGTTCTTTGGAAAGTGACAGGACGCCATCTTCATCAATATCAGCTATTACAAGTCTCGCACCCTCTGACGCATAACGACGCGCTATCTGCTCACCGATACCGCGCCCTGAGCCTGTAATAACAGCCACAACACCTTCCAATCCATGCATACGCTTTACTCCTAAAAATATAAAACTAATCAATGCGCGGCCTATGAGAATGCCACTGAGTCCGATCCTGAAATGCTCGAGCAATCTTTAGAATTTTAATTTCATCAAATGGCCTTCCGTAAATCATCAGACCAATTGGTAGCCCGCGAACATTAAAGCCACACGGAACCGTAACAGCACTTAAATTAAGCATGTTACCGATGGCTGTATTACGCAAACAGCTCACATTCGTTTTTGAATACGCGTCGACACTAGCCTGGCACGCTGCAACAGAACATGGTGGAGTCATCACAGTGGGAACGAGCAATGCATCCGCAGTATCAAAAAACTCAATGGCTTGATGCCTAATCGATGTAAGACCATTTTGAATATCGAGATACTCTACCGCCGTGACTTCTTTTCCTTTAATCAAACGATGTGAAACAATAGGATCAAGTTGATCAAAATACTTATCGACCAATAACCTATTCGAGTAGTAAGCCTCTGCAGCAATGACTAACCCTTTTGGATTCAATCTGAGCGCTGCATTTGCCACGTCTACCGACCGATATTCAATACTAGCCCCTAGATCTGCAAATACAGAAGCTGTGTCTAAAACCGATTTTTCCACCTCAGGGTCACACTCATCGAAGAATACATTCTGAGCATAAATCAATCGGTATCCCACCAACGATTCCTGTGATGCAGCCTCATCCATGTGTATTAATGGACGAAAAGCTTGCATCGATGGATCATCGAAATCCTGTTTCGCCATTAACCGGTACACGACCTCTGCGTCTTTAGCGTTTCTCGTTAAAGGGCCCACTGAATCAAGAGTCCAACTTAAGGGAAAAACACCTCGACGACTAATTTGACCGACAGTGGTTTTCAATCCAGTTACACTATTAAACGCAGCAGGAATCCTTACTGACCCGCCCGTATCACTCCCAAGAGCCATAGGCACAAGACCAGCACCAACCGCCACGCCTGACCCACTGCTCGACCCACCAGGTATGTGATGTTCACGAGCCCATGGATTTACTGGGGTACCGAGTTTATTATTAATACCCACCCCACCGTAAGCAAATTGGACAGTATGAGTCTTGCCAACAAGAATAGCTCCTAGCTCTTCGAGGCGGGAAACAATAAAGGCATTCTCATTCGGCACGTTATCGGATAAGAGCTCAGTACCTGCTCGAGTCGGAACACCAGCAATATCAAACAAATCTTTGGCCGCATAGGGAATGCCGTGTAGTGGGCCGCGATCGACCCCTGCGTCAAATTCCGAATCAGCAAATTTTGCTTGTTCTAGCGCACGAGTCTCAAGAATCTCCACAAACGCATGGAATTTTTTATCGTACTGCTTGATCCTATCCAAGTAGCCTTGAGTCAATGATTTCGAGGTGAGCTGACCAGAACGGAGTTGTTGGCCGAGCTCTACAATTGACGCAAACGGATCAAACGAAGTCATAAGAACGATCTCTCCTAAATAGGTACGACTCAATAGAGACTAAAAATTAACCTAAACACTAAAGACAAAATTTGATTATGGCAATCAAGATCCGAGAAGGACAGGCAATACCTCTTCAATTGGACCTCGCAAAAACCCATCTGCCGCATTGTCGTACTGCGTTGGCTGGTTATTGACTATCAATACATCAACATGAGCAGCTTTCGCGACATCCACAACACTCGCGATCGGGTAAACTTGCAGAGTCGTACCGACACATAACAAGAGATCACTTTTTTTGACAAAATCAAATGCCGCATCAATTTTGATCGCGTCCAAAGATTGTCCAAAAGAAATCGTGTCGCTTTTCAAAATACCCGAACAATGCAAACAACTGGGATCAAGCTCACCTCCTTTAACCCGCTCAAGCTCATCCAGCATATTCGTTTTTTTTTGGCATGACATGCACACCACACGATGAATCGTGCCATGTATCTCTATGATTTTATTCATGTCATTTCCAGCGGCTTGATGTAGCCCATCAATATTTTGGGTAATTAAGGTCAGTAATTTTCCTGTTTTCTCAAATGCAGCAATAGAATTATGTGCGTCATTCGGTATAGCCCTTAACGCAGGATGCGTTAAGCGAGACTGCCACGCTAAACGCCTGACGTCCTGGTCTACCATGTAATATCGAATATCCGACATCTTTTCAGCAAGAGGATTTTTCGTCCACACACCCTGAGGCCCTCTGAAATCAGGGACTCCTGAACCAGTCGAAACTCCAGCCCCTGTCAAAATCACAACTGCTGAAGCAGACTGAACCATAGCCTTGGCTCTGTGGATATCTGACTTTGCGGAGCCCATCGATACTAACTGATCGCCTTAAAAAGGAACGGCAAGCTTCTATTGAGTCGATAATCAAGATCTGAATGGTTATCATCAAATTCTTCGTAAACATGCTTAACACCGAGATTATGTAATCGTTCTGACAAAATACGCGATCCATAATGGATAAAGTATTGATCCCTCGTCCCACACTCTATCCAAATTCCTTTTAGCTTCTTCAAATGACTCCCAAAACGTTTTACCAAATTAATAGGATCATGAGCCAACCAACGCTTCCAACGCGCCTCAATTAACTCTCCTGTGTCCATATTAAATGGCACCCTAAAACCAAGTGGCGCTTTTGGATCAGGATCATATGTGGCTGCCATACAAAGGTTCATCAAACAATGCCCCTCAGAAGACGATATTTTTTCTTTTGACCAAATTGCTTCCAAAAAACGTTTAATTCTCCCATCGTCCATCCCATGCTTAACAAGCTCCCGCCTTCCTTTCTCAATATTTGAACCCTCTTTAGGTAGGTAACTAGCAATACGATATTTTGCTAACGCATCCAATGTATTTGGCCAATCCCGGCGATAAATGCAATCAAAATAAGCATCACCAGACAGGTTAGCAATAGCACCCCAAACATCAGGGTGATTCATGCCTTGAACCATGGCCCCATAACCACCAGATGATTTTCCAAAACAGGCGCGATGTTTGGCTGATGACTTAGTACGAAACATACCATCGACAAAAGGAACAATCTCTAGGTTTAAATAGTCATCATAACGGCCTAACGCGGAGGAATTAATATATTGATTACCACCAAGCGACGTAAAACAATCTGGGAATACCACGATCACCGGGCCGATCTTTTTCTCGTGATATAAACGCTCTAATCGCTCAGCCATATTTTCACCAAAAGGCTTCCAATTGAGTCGCGCAAGGCCTGATCCCGTGAAACCAGCTAAATCATAAAAAACCGGATATCGCTGTGTCGTATTAGAAGCATAATCCGGTGGTAGCCAGACTAAAATATCTCGCCGGTAAGGATCCTTCAGGGGGTTATTCTTCAGCACCTTGGAGATATGCTCCAGCCGCACTAACCCACCCTTCGGATGACTTTTTTTTCTCAAGGACATTTAACGTTCACCACTCTTATAAGCTTCAGACAACGATTGTCTGATAACATCCACGTTTAATAGTTGACGCAACTGACTGTACGCATTAGACCACGCCCGCGCTGTATTTTCTAAGTCAAACCGCGTCATACCGCTTTGTGTACAAAAAAACAGCTCATTAAATGCGTCATGAATACAAAGCACAAATCCAGAAAACTTGTTTTTCATATTCTCGTCAGAGCTGACTGACCACTCGCGAACTCCCTGTAATGCTATGAGCCGTTTTTGTATTTTGGCTGCACTTGTCGGTACGATGCCAGATACGTAAATGCCTAGGATTAACATCAATCGTCTTAAATTCATCAACATAAAATTACCTTCTCTTGAAATCTACTTAAGACTTCAAAAGCATGCCGTTATTTGCTGATTGCTCGAAACCATCCTTCCAAGCAAGAATGCCATTAACAATCGTATATTTAATACCTCGCGAAGGCATAACCATACGTTTCGCGCCGCCAGGCAAGTCATACCGGCGCTCAGGTCGATCTGAAGATCCAATCTCTGCGGCATCGAATATCGTAATATCTGCCGCATAACCTCTGCGAAGACGTCCGCGATCCTTAATCCCAAAAAAATCTGCTGGATCAGAGGTCAGACGTCTTACTCCCTCCTCTAGAGACAATACACCTCTATCGCGAACCCAGGTCCCGAGCAGATACGTTGGATATCCCGAATCACACAACATATCAACATGTGCCCCGCCATCGCCTAACCCAATCAGTATCGAAGGGTCGTTAAGCAGCTCTGCCACACGATCAATTCGGGTATTAAATGATTGAATCGTAAATTCGCACGCCAAATCATCGGCAACTGCAATATCAAGGAACGTATCTACTGGATCTTTGCCCTGAGCATGTGCAATATCCGAAACGGATAAATCAATAAATGGGGCAAGTACCTCGTTGCGTGCCTGATGCAAAGTAATTCGTTGCCAGTCAGCAAATCCCGTTGGATTCTTTAAATCCTCTCTAAACTGCTTTCTGAATTCTTGATCAGAGTAAATGAGTTTCTGAGCTTCCTTAGATTTATTTTCGAAAACACGCTTCCACGAGGGGAAAGACGCGAATGAGAAGGGATTACGCATACCCATCTCTCGCGTGATCGGCAAGGGCGATGTCTGCGGTCTAGCACCTTTTTCAATCATTGGTTTAGCGCGCCGAAGACTTTCTCGAACTGCCTCTGAAATATCGTCTCGATCAAACATTGCAATAAAAGTAACCGGCCTACCGCTCTCATCAAGCAACATATCAAGAAGGTCACACTGATCCTCTTCTAGCACTCCAAGCTGACGGGTCAACGCAATTTCAATCGCACCTTTATTACGTTTTTTTAATGTGTTCGCATACAACTTTAATTCCTCACGATTGGCATTACGACACGCTAAAGGTTTTCCACCGAAACCCATATGTTGATTCAGTATCGTGCTGGAGAATCCAAAAGCTCCGTGGTCCAATGCCTCTCCGAGTAGACGGGCTATCTCACACATTTCAACCTCATCCGCAGCTCTTTCTATAGATTCTTGACCCATCACAAAGTGCCTGAATGGACTTAACGGCGCCAAAAATGCGGTGTTCACACCAATTTTTTGTCTCTGGGCAAAATCCATAAACTCTGGAAATGACTCCCAATCCCAAGTGATCCCTTTTTCTAAGACCTCGAATGGGATTGCTTCAACATTTTCGAGGTCACGCATCGCGACCTCACGCGCATCTGAGTGACACGGAGCGATACCGACACCACAATTACCCAAAACAACCGAAGTTACGCCATGCCAAGAAGACGGCGTAAGCAATGTATCCCAACAAATCTGAGCATCATAATGAGTATGTGGATCAATAAACCCAGGCGATACAATGAGACCGTCTGCGTCGATCACTTGCTTGCCTGCGGTGTTTAATTCTCCAACATCAACGATAATGCCGGCGCTGACACCTACATCTGCGCGATAGGCTGGACGTCCAGTCCCGTCTACAATATTTCCATTCTTAACTAAAAGATCGTACATCTCAGAAGGACTGTAAATTGGACCGCTTATTTAGTCAGGACGAAGACGTTGTACGAAGCTCGCAATGTGCGCACCTATCTCGTCAGGACTGTCTTCTTGCAAAAAATGTAACCCAGATACCGTCACCTCACTTTGATTCGACCACTGACGACACAAGTCTCTTTGTCGCCCAACTAAAATAGACCCAGGCTCCGCATTAATGAAGAGTTTGGGGACTTGGGAAGCCCCTAGCCACCGCGAATAATCCCTAACGACATTTACCACATCAACAGGCTCGCCCTGTATGGGAATCTGTCTTGGCCACGACAAAGTTGGCCTCCTCTCCTCGCCAGGATTTTGAAAAGGCCTCCGATATTCAGCCATCTCGCGCTCACTCAATGTTCGCAAGACGGATCCAGGAAGTACGCGCTCTACAAAAATATTTTTATCTAAAATCATTTCTTCCCCAGCAGGAGACCGGAACGCTTTAAATACCTTCCGCGCATTTTCTGGCCAATCATCCCAAGTCAGCGCGTCAACTATCGCCTCCATATAAACAATACCTTGCACTCGATGATCGTGCTTTGAAGCCCACTCAAAAGATAAAGCTGAACCCCAATCATGAATGACAAAAATAATTCGATCTCCTAAGTCTAATTGCTCCCAAGCCGCGAACAGGTAGTCTCTTTGCTCGACGTATGAGTAACGACTCACATTGGAATCTGTTAGTTTGTCTGAATCCCCCATACCGATTAGATCACATGCGATCAATCGCCCCAACCCCTCACAATGAGGCATGATATTGCGCCATAGATATGATGACGTCGGATTTCCATGCTGAAAAACAATCGAATCCCCTTCGCCCACATCGATATAGGCCATCTTCTTCCCATTGATTTGAAGCAACTTCTTTGATGCAAAGGGCTTATCGCTAAGCATAAGATCTCTCCCTTAGTTATTAGTTATCGCCCTTCGAATATCGGTTTTTGTTTACTTATGAACGCAGCAATCCCGTTCTGAGCATCCTCAGTACCAACCATCCGTGCGATTTCCCGAGTTTCTCGCTCCATTTGTGATTCGAGCGTGTCGTTAGGCGACATAAGCACCAGTCTTTTTACACCGCCGTGCGCCAATGTAGGGCCTGCAGCAAGATCTCGAGCCAATTGATCCACTTCTTTTTGCAGATCAGCAGCCGGCACAATGCGATTTACGAGCCCCCAATCAAGCGCCTCTTGGGCTGTTAGTATTCGATTCGTTAGATATAACTCGAGCGCTCGACGACGTCCAATAATTCGCGACAAAAAGTAGGTAGAACTTCCATCTGGTGTGAGGCCAATACGCGTGTAAGCACTAGTAAACTTTGCCGTATCAGATGCTATGACTAAGTCACAACATGCGGAAAGACTCAATCCAGCTCCAGCGGCCGTACCATTCACGGCCGCAATAACCGGAGCATCTAACCAGGCCAAACGCGAAATAGCAATATGGAGATATCCTGTCATTTCGCGTACTAAAGCTTCTAGACGATGCTTGTTCGTATGGAATTCAGTAATGTCGCCACCAGCACAAAAAGCTTTATCTCCACTGCCCGTAATCACTACTGCACGTACATCTTTATTACTCGCCATCAAATTGACAATGTCGTGAAGATCTTTGCTTGCCTGGCCATTGATGGCATTAAATGAATTCTGGCGATTGATCGTAATTCTTGCAATGTTATCCTCCACTTTAAATAGCATCGTTTCAAATTCCACCTCTACCTCCTATATATTATTTTTATTTCGAGTTTTCTAATTACAATATCAGTATATATTTTTGTTTACTGCCATACTTTTACGATAAATACTGATACTTTACTTTATAAGAACCGCTGACGTTTGCACATGAGGAAAAAATTTTTGCCTACGTTTAAAAACATCGAATGAAAGAGCCGCTTGTTTTCCTCGGACGTACTGGCGAAGCACAACTCTGCCCTTCATTTGTTAAAGTCTCAAATCAAGAATTGGACAGATTGAATTAAGCACTTCAAAAAATCAAAGGTAAGTCACACGTTTGAGAATCCGGTAACAAGCTAATCAAGAGTAGATCCTACAGCGCCCGAGACAACCAGCAAGCGATCTGGGGCGGGCATTGCCGTCCAGTCATGTTTCTTTGATTGTGTTTACATCTACGGTATACTTTAGCTAGCTAGATTGTGGTGTAGTTCACCACTCTAGCAAGTGAACACTAAACTAAAAGTGGATTCCAAACACAGGGAGATATTTATGAATGCAATATTTCAATCGCTAGGAAAGACTGTCCTTGCCGGCGTAGTGATTTTGGTAGCTCTGCTACTCATCGTATCGAGCATGGGGGACGCGAGCAGTATGTCACACGCTTGGGGAATATTTATCGTTCGTTGGTTGCATGTGCTCGCAGGCATAATGTGGATAGGCATATTGTGGTACTTCAACTTTGTGCAGATACCTTCGATGCCAAAGATCCCCGATGAACAAAAGCCAGCGATCGGTAAAGTCATTGCACCAGCCGCACTTTTTTGGTTCCGATATGCCGCTCTCGCGACTGTAGTTACTGGCGTATTACTAGCTCAAGGACATGGCTACTTAACAACTGCCCTGTCATTTGGTGAGGGATATCTAGCCATCGGAATTGGCATGTGGATGGCTCTCGTTATGGCGGCTAATGTTTGGTTCATTATCTGGCCTAACCAACAGAAGGCACTTGGGATTGTAACTGTTGAAGCAGCCCAAAAGGCTGCTGCTGCGAAAATAGCGATGATGGGGTCGAGATTCAACACAATGCTCTCAATTCCGATGCTGTATATGATGGTTGCACAACAAAATGGAGGTGGTGCTTTAGTCTGGTAATAGCCTATGATAAAACGTTCTAAAAAAAGCCCACATGTATGTGGGCTTTTTTTTATCCAATTTAATTCATTGAATCTGAATTCAAAGAAATGAAAAATTAATATCTGGTTTTATTCCACTAACTATATCTGCAATTGCAGCCCCCGAACCGCAAGACAATGTCCAGCCAAGCGTCCCATGCCCGGCATTGATGAATAAGTTACTAAATTTTGTAGGCCCTATTAATGGCACACTTGAGGGGGTCATGGGCCTCAACCCAGCCCACTTTTTCGCATTTTCGTAGTCCATCCCTTGAGGGAACAATTTCTTGACTCGATTTGCAATCCCCGCGCACCGCGCTTCATTAATCGAAACATCATAGCCATTCAGCTCGGCCGTACCTGCCAATCTTAAAAAGTTGCCAAGCCGCGACATTGCAACTTTTCCATTTGCGTCTGTGATGCATACCTGTGGAGCCAAATGCGGATCAATCACTGGAACTGTCAGAGAATAACCCTTAACAGGAAATATAGGAACGCGAAGTCCTATTGGGCGCAATAAAGCATCCGTGACACTGCCAGTAGCGATCACGTAAGCATCAGCCACCTTGACTGTTACCTCGCCTTCCTTATTAAGGGTACGGATGCCGCCAATTGAATCGTTCGAGCCTATAAAACCAACGGCTTCGGTATCGTAAGAGAACGTCACATCATACCGACGCTTGCATGCCTCTTCGAGTTGTCGAGTAAAAACATGAGCATCTCCCGACTCATCATCGGCGGCATAGGTTGCTCCTACAATAGGCAAGGTCGATTGCCGCAACGCAGGCTCGATCCGAATCAGTTCATCGGCTGCACATACAGACATGTCCAAACCATGTTCAAGCAGGGACGCCAAGCCCAAATTAGCAGCTGCAAACTCAGACTCGTCGGTGTGAATTTGCAAAATACCCTTTGTGACTTGATGATACTCAAGATCCTCGCTTTGTCGAAGCTCTTGCAAACATTCGCGACTATAGATACCCAACCTCAAAATATTAAGCATGTTCTGCCGTGTTTTGCTGGGTAAACATTCAAACAAAAATTTGAGACCCCAAGACCACTGTTTGAAGTCCGCCCGCATACGAAATAGAAGCGGCGCATCCTCGCGTCCTAACCATTTAAGAACTTTAAGTGGTGCGCCAGGATTAGACCAGGGTTCGGCTTGACTGACAGAGATCTGCCCGCCATTGGCGTAACTAGCACCTAGCCCAGAACCAGAATCCCGATCAATCACTTCTACCTGATGACCACGCTTAGCAAGAAACCACGCTGTAGTCATTCCTACGACGCCTGCCCCAACGACTAGTGTCTTCATATTATTCGTATTTCCTCATGTCAACCGTTAGACTGTTACCGCGCAACCCAGCCACCATCGGACAAAATATCAGTACCTGTGATAAACGAGGCTGCATCGGTACATAAAAATCGAGCGATCTCACCAATCTCCTTAGGATCCCCCCAACGGCGGGCAGGTACATTTGATAATAGCTCATCACTTTTAGACACATCAGACCTCAATGGCGCAGTCAAGTCTGTCGCATAAAACCCTGGGCTGATTGCCACGACATTAATACCATCATCAGCGTGTTCTAAAGCCATTGATTTAGTAATTGCTAGGACTCCATGTTTGGACGCGCAATAGGCAGCCCGCCCAATGCTACCCACATTGGCCATGATAGAGGTGATGTTAATGACTCGACCCCATTTATGAATTTTCATATGAGGGACGAAAGCTCTCGAGCACAGAAACACGCCCGTCAAATTAGTGTCTAGAACCGTGTTCCATTCCTCCAAAGAAAACTCGATGAGGTTTTTACGGATTGCTGTTCCAGCATTATTAACTAAGATATGAATGGCCCCAAATCGCTTACTGACTTGTTTTTCTAAATCGCTTACCTGATCTTCATAACGAACATCACAAACAAACGTATCTGACTCTACGCCAATCTTGTCTAAAAGCGCCTTCGTCTCTAATAGCTTCTCTTCATTCCTTCCAACGCAGGCAATTGACGCACCCGCATCTGCAAGACTGATGGCCATAGCTCGGCCAAGCCCTCGACTGGCTCCAGTGACAACGGCGATCTTACCTTTCAATGGTTGATCCAACATAACTTTCCCTCTGCTTACCTATTGTTTAAAGCGTGAGTATACAGTCAACAACGATCCAGATATTTAGGTATAGTTTTTGTTTAAGACATTAACTAAAGTTCACATATTCAAAAAACCCATGTTCCAAGGCAGACACTTCAAAAACTGGCCAACTCACTTACCTCGAAAACTTGAGCCTCCAATAAAAACCATATTCCAAAACCTAGTCGTATCTGCCGATCGGTTCCCAGAAAAGTCAGCGATTATTTTTTACGGTACCACGATATCCTATCGAGATCTTCTGAAACAAACTGAATCGCTCGCAAGCTACTTGCGCGACGAGTGTTATGTAAAAAAAGGAGATCGAGTTATTCTCGACTTACAATCGTCACCTCAATTTGTTATTGGCTATTACGCAATTTTGGCGCTGGGAGCCCTCGTAGTTCCAATCAGCCCAATGAATGTCTCAGACGAAATTAACCACTACTGCACAGACTCGGGGACTCGGACAGCCATCGTGAGTCAAGACGTTGTCAAAGAATTTAAGGATGTGCTTGATAAAAATGTTATAGATCGACTCATCGTCGCAACCTACTCTGACTACATCTCAAAAGATTTTATAGGTGAAATCCCGACAAGCATTGCTGAAGAAAAAATAGCGTTCAAAATAGCTCAAGTGGTAGATTGGTCCAGCACCCAGCGAGGAAACGTAAATCTTAAAAACGCTGAAATTAACCTCAGTGACCTCGCTGCAATTTTGTATACATCCGGAACAACAGGACGGCCGAAAGGATGTATGCATACGCATGAAACCATAATGAGGAACATAGCGGGTGCAGTGCTATGGGAAGGCATCACCTCAACCTCTGTTCTACTTACTACAACACCACTATTTCACGTCACTGGGATGCAGCATAGCATGAATGCGGGAGTCGCCGCATCTGGCTCGCTTGTTATTTTACCCAGATGGGACCCCAAAATTGCCGGAGAATTAATTGAGAAACACGGCTGTACACATTGGGCCAATGTGCCTACCATGGTGGTCGATTTGCTAGCTGACTCCACGGTTGAAACGCGTGATCTGAGCTCACTACAGAATATTTTTGGTGGCGGCTCATCCATGCCGGAAGCAGTCGCACAAGAACTATTCGACCGGTGCGGTATCAGATACATGGAAGCGTACGGGATGACTGAGACGATCTCACAAACGCACATGAACCCCCCACAAGATTTGCGCAAGCAATGTCTGGGTATACCCACGTTTGACACAATGGCCACAATCATTGACCCAGAAACCTTGCGTGAGCTGGGCCCCAATGAAAAAGGTGAAATCGTCTCTTCTGGCCCACAAATAATGCTTGGTTATTGGGGACGAGAAGACGCTAACAAAGAGAGTTTCATTCACATTAATGGGGATCGATTTTTCAGAACTGGCGACCTTGGTTGGTACGATGAGGATGGATTTTTCTATATCTCTGACCGCATCAAACGCATGATTAATTCCTCGGGCTATAAAATCTGGCCAGCAGAAGTGGAAGCCGCACTATACAAGCACCCAGCAATCAAAGAATTAGCGATCATTTCATCGCCAGATGCCCGAAGGGGAGAAACAGTTAAAGCAATGATTGTACTCAAAGGGGCTTATGAAAATAGCGCATCCGAAAAAGAAATCATCGATTGGTCACGAGAACACATGGCCTCCTATAAGATTCCTAGGGTTGTTGAGTTTGTCAGTGAATTACCTCGATCAGCTTCGGGAAAGATTCAGTGGCGCCTATTACAAGAAGCCGAATGGCAACAACAGTCGTAAATGATTAAATAAACAAATGAAAAATTTAGATAAAACTCAAGATCAAGGATTGACTCAAGATATCAACTCTGTATATGAGGAACAACGTGATGAAATCACTTCTTTCATTTGCGACCTAATTAAACATCCGAGTCTCCTTGGGCATGAGGATAGCGCTCAAAATTTTATGGAGGAGACTTTTGTATGCTTAGGTCTTGATATTGATCGTTTTAGCATCAATCACGATGCGCTCAAAAATGTCGAAGGGTACTCACCCTCTGTCGGAGAATGGGATAGACATGACAATATTGTTGGCATCCATCGGGCTAAATCTAAAACTGGTAAATCACTAATACTTAATGGCCATATTGATGTAGTTCCTGTAGGCGCCGATGATTTATGGTCGTCCCCCCCCTTCAATCCCACCGTTAAAGACGGCCGAATATATGGACGTGGCGCGGGAGATATGAAAGCCGGTATCGGCGCCTACATTTACGCTTTTAAAACGCTCCAAAAGCTTGGTTATCAACCTGCTAGCGATGTTTTTTTGCAATCCGTAGTCGAAGAAGAATGTACGGGCAATGGAGCACTTGCTTGCCTACATCGTGGTTATAAGAGCGATGCTGCAATTATTCCTGAGCCCTTTAACGAAACAATCATGTCGGCCCAGATGGGGGTCATGTGGTTACAAATAGAAGTTACTGGAAAGCCCGCGCACGTACTCCACGACACAACGGGAAACAATGCTATTGAGGCGGCGTTCAGCATTTGGAAACATTTGAAAGATTTAGCATACCTGTGGAACGATAAGAACCACTCGCATTCAGCATTTAAACATGTAGCAGCTCCTGTCAAATTCAACCTTGGAAAAATTTCAGGTGGTGAATGGGCCTCATCGGTACCGACGCGATGTGCAATGGACATTCGATGCGGCTTCTTTCCTGAGCAATCGCCAAAAGATGTACGGCAGTTAATCGAGAATCATTTAAACGCGACGATTGACAGCGACCCCAACTTGAAAAATATTAATCACGTGATAACGTATCGCGGCTTCCAATCACCTGGCTGTATTGTCGACACCAGTAGCGAACTTATTAACCTATTAAATTATACTCACGAAACTCATTTAGGCCGGCGGGCAGAATTATTTGCCAGTGCCGCAACGACTGATGTGCGAACATTTCAATTGTATGGGCACATTCCCTCAACATGCTATGGACCAGAAGCATTAAATATTCACGGAATTGACGAATCGGTCTCGATCCAAAGCACGCTTGATGTCAGTCGAGTCCTGTGTCACTTCATGACACAATGGTGCGGCATTGAGAAGAGCTAATACTAAAAGAGTATGTTAGCGCTCAATATCCATCATTTGAGTCGCAAAAAATCAAAATCGCATCCGAGTGGCGCCTGAGTGACCGTTTTATAGTAGAGCTGAGCATAACCCCTAGGTGGAGCCGTACGCATCGTCCAGTCTTTCTTCCGACGATCTAATTCTTTCTCAGATACCAGTAAATCTAATTTTTTCTCTTTTACTGATAATCTGATGGTATCACCCGTTTGCACAAATGCCAGATTCCCACCGGAGGCAGCATCAGGAGACACGTGCAGCACTACCGTCCCAAAGGCAGTCCCACTCATTCGTGCATCCGAGATACGCACCATATCCTTTATACCTCTTGCTGCCAGTTTTTTTGGGATTGGTAAATACCCAGCCTCAGGCATACACGACTCACTTTTCGGCCCAGCATTTTTTAGCACTAAAAAGTCGTCCTCTGTTACTTCTAAATCTTCAGAATCAATGCGCTTACTTAAATCTTCCAATGAATCGAACACTACCGCTCTTCCCGTACGCTCAAAAAGATTCGAATCAGCAGCCGCTCGCTTGAGTATCGCACCTGTTGGGGCGAGCGTACCAAACAGTGCGATTAATCCACCCTCTTTTTGATATGGATCGTCAAAAGTACGTACTACGTTCCGGTCGATCCATTTCGGGGTTTCCGCCAACCATTGACCAAGTGTCTCACCCGTCACAGTCAAGCAATCGAGATGCAATTGGTGTTTTAATTCGTGTAAGACTGCAGTGAGCCCACCAGCCGCAAATAAATCTTGCATATAATGTTCGCCCGTTGGTTTTAAATTAACCAGCACTGGCGTCTCATCGGAAATACGATTGATATGCTCTAGCGGTAGATCAATTCCACGTCTACCAGCAATCGCAGCTAAGTGGACCACTGCATTTGTTGAACCACTTATTGCAAGCAAAACTCTCAGCGCATTTTCCACCGATTTAGGTGTGATAATTTCGTGAGGCAACGGCGCCCCAGAAACCGCCATTTCCATAGCACGCTCACCACAAGCCTCGGCCAAACGGAGTCGATCAGCATGAACGGCCGGTATGGCTGCACTTCCAGGCAAACTCATCCCAAGAACCTCGGTAATGCAAGCCATAGTGCTCGCTGTACCCATAACAGCACAACTGCCGGCTGTGGTTGCCAACTTACCCTCAATTTCATTAATCTTGGCGTCAGAAACCTCACCAGCACGGTATTTACCCCAAAACCGGCGGCAGTCAGTACACGCGCCCAACTGCTCACCCTCAAAGGGCATGGCTAACATTGGCCCAGTCACCAGTTGTATGGAAGGAATGTTTGCTGAAGCAATACCCATGAGCTGAGCAGGAACTGTTTTGTCGCAACCGCCGATGACAACGCATGCATCAATAGGTTGCGCCTTCAACATCTCTTCAACGTCCATTGACATCAAGTTTCTAAACATCATACTGGTAGGCGACAGGAATACTTCACCCAGCGAGATTGTTGGGAATTCTATAGGCAGGCCTCCACGCTTCAAAACACCTCTTTTAACTGCTTCAACCAGATCCGGCATCGAGCGATGACAATTATTAAAACCACTGGGTGATGTAGCTATTCCAATAATAGGTCGACTTAAACTATCCAGGGAATACCCCATAGATCTAGCAAATGAACGACGCAGATATGCGGCAAATCCTGGATCACCATAATTCGTTAAATTCCTTGTGATCCCTTGACTCATATTTTTTGAATCTTCCATGAATTCTGTACCATTAATAAATATCGATTACTACTTCCTACGAGATTTGAGCCCTCTTTGAATGTGAACAACAGCCAAAATTGGCAGCGTCAAACCGATCACCCAATGAATGATCGCTGTCACTTCTCGACTGCTTTCATTACCCAAATAATACAGAAAATACCCAGACACACTTAGGACAGTCATAGTGGTGAACATAAAAATACCTGTCCACAAATTTCGACGCATAGACCATGCTCGTGAGACATGCCCAGGGAGTACGCTACCAAATCCAATCATCATGAGTGCTGCAACTATGCCATGAATCGACAGCAAGTCGTGCTCCATCGGATGATGTATCGGCCCAAACTCGCCTTCAATACGTATGAAGTAATGCAAATAAAGCCACAATGCACCCGACAGCGTGAGGATGCCACCCACGGTATAAAGAAACCATGTGTGATAACGACCTAACTTAATGCGCAACATTTGGCATCACGTCCATCGTTTTTGAATAGCTCGTTACGCGCTCCCCTTGCACCAAAAAACCACGAGCATTAAATTGACTGAGTAACAACTCACTCTCCTCTCTCATCATCAGCATACATTTTGTAAGTGCATCGGCCACCACACAAGTCGATGCCATCACTGATGCCGAAGTACCTGCCGGAACAGATTTTTTGCTTCTAGGGTCAACTATTATGCCCGACTGATTATATGCAGCATGCTGTTGGTACGCAGCACTTGTTGCAAACGCGGCATTAACCAAATCCAACGATGCCACCGACTCATGAGGTCTTAACGGATGTCGAACGAGAATTGGGTATGGCGAACCGAATGTCCTGATATCACCGCCGGCATTCACATAAGCCGATTCAGCAGCCCGCCCCTTCAAACATTCAATCGCCTTATCCACTGCATAACCTTTGGCAATTCCACCTAGATCAATTAATCCAGCCCTCAAGCGAAGCACTCTACCATCATCCAAAAGACGCAACAAATCACCCTTGGGCTCACCGTCTCTACAGATGCTGAATACACCTTCGCTGCGTCTTGAAATGTCTTGGGCCAAGTCGAGCACCGCCCACAAATCTGAGGAAACCACCAGTTGAGCGTTAACGCTGAGACCATTGACTTTAGTCACCTCACTGCGATCATCAAATCGACTCATCGAGCACTGAATGCGTTCAATCTGAGCAAATGCATCAGAAATGAGTTGTTGCGCTATTTCTTCAGGAAGGTCTTGAACTCCAATCTCAACGATGGTGCCAAGAAGCGGCCGCGCTCGTTTACTGATTTTTGAGGTAGAGATCATAAGTGGCCAACACCCGATTCACCCCTTCTGTAATATGCCGGCAGGACATGGTTGCTCCAGAAATATTTTTAATTTCCTCCCCGAGGTCAAGATTTGATCCAGGTTTATGTCCCACAAATTGCTCACGCCAACGGGGATTTCGCACCTCATAACCATAACTCTCACGGTATGCCAAAATCTCAATTTGCCTCAATTCACCCTGAGCACTTAGGGCCACAGCATAAGTGATGTATTCATGCTTTCCAATAACCTCATCCACAATAAAGTAACCAGATAAATTACCACCATAAAATACCTTCCAAGCGGGCAAAACATCTCTATCAACGACTACACCAGAGGCATTTTTAATTGCTTTTTTTGCATTACTGTTTAGATCAACATCTGATTTTTTAAACACAGCTGAATTGCCAAACATCAACTTTTGCGCCTGTTCTACGCTTAAATATTCCGCCGCATAGACATGCCCAGATACCACTACAGTCGCAATGGGAATACCAATAAGTTTGAACCAATCGTTATTCATTTTGTACGAACACTAACGACTGGTTGAGAGCACCACTTTGCCAATAACGCGCTTTTGCATAAGTTCGTTAAGCGCCTCACCCGCCCGCTCTAGCGGATAAACTTTGTGAATGTACGGAGATATTTTTCCTTGCTCGAATAAATCCATTAATTCTTGGTTGTTCTTTTTATTCAAATCTGGCTGACGCTTAGTAAACTCTCCCCAAAAAACACCAACAACAGAACATCCTTTGAGTAATGGCAAATTAAGCGGCACTTTTGGAATCTCACCTGCAGCGAAACCAACCACTAAAAATCGACCACCCCAACTCATATCTCGGAGCGCTTTCTCCGAAAATGAGCCACCCACCGGATCGTAAACCACATCAACACCGCGACCTTGCGTGATGTCTTTAACAGACTGACGCAAATCACTTTGCGCATAATTAATTAAGTGATCTGCACCGCTTTGCCTGCAAACAGACAATTTGTCGGCATTTGATGCCGCAGCGATCACCGTTGCACCTAGGACTTTGCCTAATTGAATCGCAGCTATACCAACACCTCCAGAGGCGCCAAGAACCAGTAGAGTTTCACCGGCTTGCAATTGAGCACGATCCTTCAACGCGTGATAACTCGTGCCATACGTCAAAACGAAAGCGGACGCTCTTTCAAAATCCATTTTGTCAGCAATCATAACGGTACGGGTTTGCTCGACAACCAACTCCTCAGCAAAGCCTCCCCATGTTGAAAATGCAATGACTCGATCCCCAACCTTCAGAGTGTCCACATCGGGACCCACTTGCTTGACTACTCCCGCGACCTCTCCACCTGGAGAAAATGGCAGATCCGGCTTAAATTGATATTTTCCTTGGATAATGAGCGTGTCTGGGAAATTTACCCCACAAGCCTGAACCGCTATCACAACCTGCCCTATACCTGGCACTAAGCCTGGCACTTCCTCCAAGACCAAACCATCAGGCATTCCTAACTCTTTGCATAGTACTGCTCGCATACTGTGGTCCTTATTTTGTGAAGATTTAAACGTTTTAAGGCAGTCATGGCACGCTCGATGAGAGATCTAATCCACTAAATGGAGCGTATATCCTCGAGGAAAGACTCAAAGCGTTGATCAATATAACCCTTCACGGCCAGTGTGCACTGACCACATTCCTTAGAGCACCCCGTTTTGTCCGAGATGTCCTTAAAAGTCCTGCACCCTTGGTCAATAGCGTAATCAACCTCAGATTCCCGGACGGCTCTACACACACATAAGTACATGTATCCACTTCCCCAAATCGCAATATTAATGAGAATGATTATCGTTTAGAGTTGCGCCAAATGCAAGGGGACTAAGAATCTTGGATTCAACTCCCTAGATCAAGCCTTATGAAACGGGTTTTCTTAGGATTTTCTCAACCTGCCTCCAACCCGCCTCCGCCATGGGTCGAGCTCGTTTACCCTGTTCTAGCGCATGCGCATTAGCAGCAGTCCCATCCTTAACGCGCCCCATAATTCCTTGAAGAATACCGGCTAATCGAAACATGTTGTAGGCAATATAGAAATCCCAATTTTCAATTGAAGTCCTTCCAGTGCGCTGGCAATAACGTTCAACGTACTGCTCCTCGTGAGGAATCCCGGTTTGCTCATGGTCTACACCAGCAATACCGCGAAACTCACCCGGGGTCAGTCTCCAGTACATGCAGTGATACGCGAGATCCGCCACAGGATGACCTAACGTTGATAGCTCCCAGTCCAATACCGCTAAGACTTTGGCTTCAGTAGGATGAAAGATCACATTGTCCAATCGATAGTCACCATGCGTGATAGAGATTTCCTCACTTTGGGGTACGTTATCAGGCAACCACTGAATGAGGTTCTCCATCGGTTCAATCTCTTCCGTTTCTGAAGCGCGGTATTGTTTAATCCATCGACTGATTTGTCGCTCAACGAAATTTCCTGGTCGACCAAAAGACTCGAGACCCACCGTAGATTGATCAATAGTATGTAGCACCGCGATCACGCGATTCATCTCGTCGTAAATACTCGATCTCTCGTCTCGATCCAAATCCGGTAGTAGACCATCCCAAAGAACACGACCTTGCACAAAGTCCATCACATAAAAAGCAGTCCCAATGACCGTTTCGTCCTCACACAGACAATGCGTTTTTGCGACAGGCACGTCAGTAGGATACAGAGCACTCATGACACGATACTCTCTGTCAACCGCATGGGCTGATGGCAATAACTTTCCAGAAGGCTTTCGACGTAACACATACTTACCGCTTGAGGCCTTAAGAAGAAAAGTTGGGTTAGATTGCCCACCACTAAATTGTTCAAGCTCAATAGGCCCTTGGAATCCATCAATACATGCGCTTAAATATTCTCCTAAGCGATCGAGATTAAATTGTCGCTTGGGATCAACGGGCCGAGTACCGATAAATTGTTCATGCATTTTTAAATATCTCCTTACAACTTATTATCTCATGGTCATGGCATACTAGACTTAGAAAAAAAAGCCGGAGCAAAACATGAGAAACCTTAAAAACAAAGTAGCGGTCATTACTGGTGGGGCCAGTGGCCTTGGGCTTGCCATGGCAAAACGTTTTGGACGAGAAGGCATGAGAATCGTCCTTGCAGATATTGAAACAGAACGACTAAACGCAGCCGTTTCAGATCTTGAAACTCTTGGCGTTAGTGCACTAGGCGTGTCATGCGACGTATCACTTGCTGAAGACGTAGAAAATCTCGCACATTGCACTCTAGAACACTTTGGATCTGTAAATGTGGTGTGTAATAATGCTGGAGTCTCTCTCAGCGGGCTCATCTGGGAGCATTCAACGAAGGATTGGGAATGGGCCTTCGGTCCCAACGTTTGGGGCGTCATCCACGGCATCCGTGTATTCACTCCCATTTTACTCAATCAAAAAGAAGAGGGGCACATTGTTAATACAGCCTCAGTCGCGGGATTGATGTCATTTAACGGCATGGGGCTCTATTGCGCGACAAAACATGCCGTCGTCACAATGAGCGAATGCCTGCATCACGACTTAACGAGCGTGGCAGAACACGTGCATTGTTCCGTTTTATGCCCTGCCTACGTTCCTACACGCATCGCCGATTCAGAACGTAATCGACCAGAACAACTCCAAGACAAACGCGAAAAATCTGCGTTTGAAGTAGATATGGAAAAAAATCTTAAAAAAGCGGTTGAGTCCGGCAAAATAAGCGCCGAACAAGTCGCAGATCATGTCCTCGCAGCAATCCAAGATAAACACTTTTACATACTCCCCCACGCCAAAATGAAGCCTGCGATTGAAATGCGTTATCAAGACATTTTACTAGACCGCTTACCTGTAGATACCTCAAAACGCTAAACACCCAATTCTAGAATGCGTAGCATGAATAATGCATGAGCGTTAGAATGCGCATCCTAATACGAATATTAAACACACTGATTGAGTACGCACAACAAACCTGTGGAACAGACAAAAAACGAAGTCCAAACGGAGGCTAAGAGACGTAGGACCTTCGCAATCATTTCTCACCCTGATGCTGGAAAAACAACGCTAACGGAAAAGTTATTGCTCTTTGGTGGTGCGATACAAGCTGCAGGAACGGTTAAAGCAAGAAAATCTAATAAATATGCAACCTCGGACTGGATGGCCATCGAAAAAGAACGAGGCATTTCAGTCGCAAGCTCGGTTATGCAATTTGAATACCGCGATTGCGTGATTAATTTGTTGGACACACCGGGCCATAGAGATTTTTCGGAAGATACCTATCGAGTATTAACCGCAGTCGATGCAGCATTGATGGTTATCGACTGTACGAAGGGTGTCGAATCACAAACCATAAAACTTTTAGAAGTCTGTCGACAAAGAAACACCCCCATCATCACTTTTGTGAATAAACTTGATCGCGAAGGCAGGCATCCCTTAGAAATTATCGACGAGATTGAATCGGTGCTCAATATTCATTGTGCACCGATTACCTGGCCAATCGGAATGGGGAAAAGACTTGCCGGAATTTACGATTTAGCAAGACAAGAAACACTACTCTTCGATCCGAATAACCCAGATCAAAGAAACATCTCAGCCCTAAAGGGATTGGACAAAAATATGGTCGATGCTCGATTCTCGGCTGAAGTCGCCGAGACTCAAGATGAAATCAGTCTCTTACAAGAAGATGGCAGACATTTTGACAGGGAATATTTTCTTGAAGGCGAGCTCACGCCCGTATTTTTTGGGTCTGCCATGAATAATTTTGGCGTCATCAAAGCCCTTGAAGCCTTAGTTGAAGATGCGCCCTCGCCTCGTGCGCGCCTCGCCATTGAACGCTCTGTTGCGCCTGAGGAAAACAATTTTTCAGCCTTTGTGTTCAAGATACAAGCCAATATGGACCCACAGCATCGTGATCGAATTGCATTTCTGAGAGTTTGCTCGGGACGTTTCTCAAGAGGCATGAAATTACTGCACGTCAGGAGCGGCAAAGAAATCCGAGCGGGTCAAGTCGTAAGCTTCTTATCTCAGAGACGCGAAACTATTGAAGATGCTTGGCCTGGAGACATCATCGGCCTTCTCAATCACGGGAGCATTGATATTGGAGACACCTTTACCGTCGGAGAGTCATTATCCTTCACAGGCATTCCATACTTCGCTCCCGAATTATTTCAAGGCGTGAATCTCAAGGATCCACTTAAAAGTAAACAACTTCAAAAAGGGTTACAACAACTTGGCGAAGAGGGTGCCATACAGGTTTTCAAACCCGTCATCGGCAATGAAATGATCTTAGGCGCAGTCGGGCTGTTACAGTTTGAAGTCGTCGCACATCGCCTAAAAGCTGAATATGGCGTTGATGCAAGTACTCGGTCCCTTAGTTTCTATGGGGCCCGCTGGATCACCTCATCAAACAAAAAGAAACTGATCGAGTTTGAAAAAAAACTGGCTGGAAACTTGGCACACGATGCGTCTGGAAGTTTGGCATTTTTAGCCACATCTAAACCCAACCTAGATTTAACTATGGAACGATGGCCTGATATTGAGTTCCATAACGTACGCGAACACGCACAAAAATTTGCGGCGTAATCAACACGGTTCGATCTAGTTATTTAGATTACCGCATATTCTTTCGAACAAAGGCATCTAATCGCGCGACACCTTCAATAATATTCTCGTTAGAAGCAGCATAGCTGAATCTGATGTGCTGCCCATCATCGGGCACCCGTCGGCCAAAATGAATATCTGCCAACACAGCTACCCCTGCCTCATGAAGCAGTCGTTGCCTCAACTCTTGAGAATTTTTGACGCCTATCATATCGCAGGCCTCAGTCACATTTGGCCACACATAGAACGCACCACCTGGAATAAGACAAGTAACGCCCGGAACCTTATTCAAGAGGCCAACGATCAAATCACGGCGCTCGAGAAACTTTGAGCGCATCATCGCCGCCCCAGACTGGTCACCGTTGAGCGCCTCGACTCCAGCCCATTGCGTGATATGTGAGGCGCATGACTCAGTGTTGGTAACCCATTTTGTGAAGGTTGGTGCAAGCACTTTATTCGCTGCGAACCCTAGTCTCCAACCTGTCATTGCCCAAGTCTTCGAGCACCCATCAGCTACAATAGTTCGCTCCGTCATGTTGGGAAAACTCGCGATTGAGGTAAATGACTCTTCAAAGCATAATTGCGAATAAATCTCGTCCGAGAATACCCATACGTTCGGATATTTATCAAGTATATCAGCAATAACTGCTAACTCAGCCCTAGAAATAATACCCCCAGTTGGGTTTTGAGGAGAATTAAGAATCAGCAAACGGGTCTTATCGTTTATTCTTGCTTCTAATTCTGCTGGATCAAAATTAAAACCTCTTGATTCCCGCAAATGCAAAGGAACTGGTATCGATCCATTCACCTTTATTTGAGATTCGTATATCGGAAACCCCGGATTAGGATAAATGACCTCATGCTCCTGACCATAATCGGTGGTTGCAAGTATTGAATACATGATGAATGGCTTAGCACCTGCAGCAACTACAACATCGTCAGCCTGATAATCCAACCCACGTGTGTTATTGAGATATTGTGCAACCGCCTGCCTTATTTCTGGGATACCTGCAGATGGCGTATAGCCATGCTTGCCACCTTGAATAGCTCTAATGCCTGCATCTTGGACATTCTGTGGTGTTGGGAAATCAGGCATTCCGATACAAAAAGATACAATGTCCTTGCCTTGCCTTTGAAGATCACCTACCTCAGCCAAAACAACAAATGCATTCTCTGTCCCTAATTGACTCGAGCGTTGTGAGATTACCGGCATTATATTTTCCTAAATAACTTGGACTTGACTGTAACTTTATTCAATCGGTCTAAGAGACCTGAGACTAAACCAAAAAGCATAAAATAAATGGAATACAGTCTACAATAAAATAGGAATCTTGATAGATTGGGTCACAAAAATCGAGGTTTAAACTTGAATAGCTGCATTCGAAGTCTTTTAATACTCAGTATTTCGTCCATGGATCAATCTTGAAAATAAACTTTTGTTCAAATTCCGAGAAAGTTCCATCACGCTTAAACTGCCATTGGCGCACACTACTCAACACCTCCTCATTAAAGACTCCGGGAGGATTGGCGTTAACCACCTGCACATCCATGACCCGTCCATCACCATTAACCATAATACGCACCGTAATATTACCCTCGATACTCTCATCCTCAGCCTCCCTAGGGTATTTAGGGAACGGCACTTTCCTCACAGGTCTTGCATCTTGAAAGACGGATTGAAGCGCTGGCTCTTCTTCTTCTTCTTCATCTTCTTTCTCTTCAGGCTTATGCGCTGGCAATTTAATCTCTGCTGAGATTTCATCAGGTAACGGCCTTGGAGGTTCGAGTGGGATAGTATTTTTTATCTTTTCTAGCTCTGGCTTAGGTAGCTCTTCCTTAGGTTTTGGAGGAGGCGGCTTTAGCGCCTCAAGAGGCGGCCGCTCGTCCAATCGGACTGACATTTTTATCTCAGGTAAGCCCTCGTCCTCAAGAGTTACCTGCGGAATCCATAACCCATAGAGATACCCGCCAAGAAAAGGCGACACCTGTATTAATAATGCAAGCACAAGCGCCGCCCACCAGGGCAAGAACCTTTTCTCTTCTAAATGGAGATCAGGCCAAAGTGCTTTCACTTGGCGGTATTTACCAAACATGTGAGGTCTCTTCGTTAACCCTATTGGTCAGCCGCTATAGCAGCAATACCTACAGAATTGATGCCGGCACCGCGAACACTATCCATGACGTTAATTAACGTCTCTAATTGCACGTCTTTGTCACCTGCGATAATGACTGAAACTTTCCGATTCTTCTTAAGCTCAAGCAACTTAGAAGTTAAACTCTCACCTGAAATTTTTTCGCCGTCAACAATAAATTGGTTATCTTTTTTGACACCCACTGTGATCGTTGACTCTTTGATATCTTGAGTTGTTTTTGACCCTGGAAGATTCATATCTAAACCCGTCCCGGCGATCATGTTTATCGATAACACAACAAAAAAAACCAAGAGAAACATCATGATGTCAATCATAGGAATGACTTCGACCCTAGGCCGGTCTGCCACAAAATAACTATTTTTATCTCTTCTAAACATGGGTATTTTTTAATTAAATAAATTAGGGGATTAGCTGATCAAAAATGCGACTAAGAATTACTGTGAAAACGATTTATGAGCATGGTTTTTATTAAATCCATTTGATGCACCGCAACGCGAATACGCTTGTTGAAGTGATTAAGAAACAGCACTGCGACAATCGCTATCAGAAGTCCGGCACCAGTTGCAACCAGCGCCTCAGCAATTCCACCTGTTACCATTTTCGTCGAACTTTTTATGGTATCAGCCGTACCCAATATATCGAAAGCATCTACCATCCCTATAATAGTTCCCAACAACCCCATGAGTGGTGCCAGTGTTACAGACGTATCCAAAAACCAGATACCTCGATCTAATTTAGGCAATTCCCACATAATGGATTCTTCGATTTTTCGACCCATCTCTTCCGCGTCTTTGCCCTTAGCTAACTTCGCGGCTTTGATGAGCGCCACTTGCAACGTCGCCTCGTAGTGCTCCTCTAGCTCTTTGAGCTGATCCGCATTTTGATGTTCAATGACGTTCAGGTCATGCTCCATATTTGATCCACTTCTAACTACACGATGATAAAAGTACAACCGCTCAACAATAACTATGATCGTAACTAGGAGAAGGAGCCCCATTAGAGGCAGCAAACCTCCGGACATTTTGCTGAAATATATTATTGTTTCTATGTTTGCTTCAAAATCCATCAGTTTTTCCTCTCATCAATCTCAAAAATAAACATTTATATTTATACTAACTAATACTTATTCAACGGGAGGGAAGAAAGGCATTCCATACCGCTCAACAATCCGTTTAATCTCCCCCGACTTAAGCATTTCCTCAAAGGTATCATCAATAAATTTTTTGAATTCTGTCTCTGTGTTTTTAAGTCCCCAAGCACTATTCCAACGCATCTCCGGAATTGGAATATATCCTTTGACCATTTCCAGATTACCATCAGGACGGTTCAATTTCGCTTGCGATATGGCCCCCGACCAAATCATCGCCGCATCGACTGTGCCATCGAGCATAGCGTCAACCACTCGGAAATTCTGAAAAAATGTTTCATGAGGAATATTATTCGCGACAGCGTAATCACTCATAGGAGAATATGCAGGCAAACCAATCTTGATGTTCAATCTCTTAACGTCATCCAAGCTGGTCAACCCTTTGACCGGCCCTGGAGTCACTAGAACAAAGCCTGTGCTCATGAACGACTTCGTATAAATAATCCCACTGGGATCAAGTTGATGTTCGTCGGAACCTGTCATGGTAAGCCCCAGCACGAGATCACACAGCCCTCGATTAATGGAAAGGTCAAACGCTCCCCCTGGAGCCCCATAACCAAATCGCGTAGCCATGTTCACCCACATCATCTCAACTTTTAAATCATGCTTTTTTGCAACAGCATTTAAGAGTTCAATCTCCAGCCCAGCAGGTTCATTTTTACGTGCTGTACGCGAAAAAGGCCAAAACCAACCATCTGCACAAGCAAGAATTGCCCCTAACTCTTCAGTTCGTTTCATGGCAGTCATTTTTTTGAATCCATCTGGCACACCAATCGGTCGATAATTCTTGTACCCCGCACGGTAGAGTGGATCCGACAAAGGATCAAATATTTCGGGTTCGACGTATCCTATCTTGGGTCCACGATTGCGCCCATAGACATATTCATCCTCTAACCCCAACACCCGCTCCTCATCATCTCGAGCGAACGTCTGCGTCGTCAGTGGCGACACAAAAATGACTAACATTACAAGTAATAAAAAACGAAGAGAAAACATAAATTACCTATTAACTTTCATCTTAACGACCTCACTCACCCGTTAGGAAGTAAGGAGTGCCCGAGACAAAGCCATGAGGTTAAAAGTCGCTAATATTACACTAAAGGTACTGAAAACATGTGAGACAATGCTCCCACTATGCAAAATCAATCCAAAATCGCTTTGAAGGCAGCTCAGCTTTTATTAGAGCAACACAGTCAAGACGCTGCCTTCGCCGATCTGCCCATAGATATCAAACCAACAACTGAGTCACAGGCTTATGCGATTCAGTCTGAATTCTTTAAGCTTCGTAAATCCAGCTTAGGCGACATCGTTGGCTACAAAGTAGCGCTTACGTCTGAAGTCATGCAAAATCTTGTTAAGTTCCCAACTCCTTTTAGCGGCCCTTTACACGGCAACCTAATCTACGAAGATGGCGTAACCCTCCTAACCAAGAATTACGGACAGCTGTGCATTGAATGTGAGATTGCAGCTGTTCTAAAGACAGACTTACCCCGCCGAGAAACCCCCTATTGTGCGACCGATATCGCTGACGCGATTGATACCATTGCTCCAGCACTTGAAATTGTAGATGACAGACGTGCTGACTACGACCGAATCAGTCAAGAAATTCTCACTGTGATTGCGGACAATGCGTTGAATGCTGGGCTCGTGCACGGGAAAATGACGGATGACTGGCGACAACTAGATCTTGCTACTTTAAAAGGTACTGTAAGAATTAACGGGCAATTAACAGGCGAAGGCTATGGTCGAGACGTGCTCGGGCACCCCTTCAACGCACTTGCCTGGCTCTCAAATAAAATACTTGACCAAGGTCAAACCATCAAGGCGGGTATGACTATCATTACAGGATCAATGATCAAGACCCAATTTGTGCAGCCAGGAGACCAGCTGACATTCACCATCCCAGAACTCGGGTCGGTAAGCATCCACGTATCATGATAAGAATACAGTTGAAGTGGCTCACTGAGACCAAGTAAATATAAGCAAGGAGTAAATATGAAGGCTAGCATCTGGAAATGGGTTGATCAGCATATCTTTGGGCTTATCCGCGAGTTTCGAATCAGCTTTTTACCGCCGCTGATGGTCTACGTGGCTGCAGGTCTCTCTCCCCTGACCCAAATTGTTGGATCATTCTATGTCAAAGAACAGCTCGGACTCACCGCAGAATTTTTAGCTGGTCTGGCTTTCTGGGCGATGCTGCCTTGGGCACTCAAAATGCCCGTCGGGCACCTTGTTGATCTGTTTTGGAAAGTCAAAAGTGGATTTGTCTACCTCGGCGCAATGCTGATTGGCGTCAGTTTAGGTATCATGATTCTTCTCCTGGGCCACACAGAGGCTATGTTAACGATAGCGAGTGCAGAAGTGTGGTTCATCACATCGTCCCTACTTGGACCCATTGGTTATGTGTTACAAGACGTTGTTGCGGACGCTATGACTGTCGAGGCAGTTCCGAGCGTTAACCGTAACGGTCAGCCCATTGACCCAGCACACATACGGTCCCTGCATACGACAATGCAATTATTGGGTCGACTCGCGATCATCGTCGGAGGCATATTTGTAGCGCTCCTCAACGTTACGATGATGAATGGGGTTGGTGAGTTACCCGAAGCCGAAAAATCGCTCGCTTATCTTTCGGTTTATCAGATCGCTCTACTCATACCTCTGTCTTCAATTCTTGGCGTTCTCAGTGGATCACTCATCCAACGAAAAGCTATTCGTAACCTCATTAAGTCAGGTCACACCAAGGACGCAGCGATCTCAATGACCCGCGTGCAAAGTGAGCGACCAAATGTCAATTGGTGGATCCTTGGCGGAGGACTCGCGTTCGCTTTACTCTCGATAAGTGTTGGCTTAGCCGACGCACCAGGCGCTCAAGAAATGGTGTTCGTTATATCAACGGCCATCATCTTATTCCTGATGTCAAAACTCATGAAAGAGTTAGACCCGAAAGCACGACAAGTGCTGGTAGGCACAGCAGTCATAATTTTCGCATATCGTGCAGTGCCTACTACAGGTGCCGGCACTTCTTGGTGGATGATTGACGTACTGGAGTTTGATCAGTCCTTCATCGCAAAGCTCTCCCTTATTGCCTCGTTCCTAGCCTTATTTGGCATGATTATTTTTAGAAAATTCATGGCTGAGAAATCAATTGCCTACGTCATAGGCGCGCTTGCTATTGTAGGCACCCTATTGATGATTCCTGATATCGCTATGTTCTATGGTGTCCATTACTGGACAGCGCAGGTCACGGATGGAGTCATCGATCAACGCTTTATCGCAGTAATTGATACCGCCATGGAGTCACCACTCGGACAGATTGCCATGGTTCCAATGCTAGCTTGGATTGCCAACTCTGCACCTCAGAATTTAAAGGCGACATTTTTTGCTGTCATGGCATCTTTCTCAAATTTGGCGCTATCCGCAGCGCAACTAGGCACAAAGTATCTTAACCAAATGTATACCGTCGCACGAGAGGTCAAAGACCGAGAAACGGGCCTGATCACAACAGCAGCGAACTATGATGAGTTAGGACCCTTATTCATCACAGTAGCCTGCATCGCAATTTCAATACCACTCGCAGCGATTGCGCTTGTTAGGTATCTCAAATTAAAAAGTGCGTAATTAAGTCGACTATGTTCCAACGATTAACATTAAGATCCTCGGCATCACAACAAAATATTCAAGAACAGATTGAGCAGTCTGCGAAGAGGTACGTTGATATAAAAACAGAGATGATCGAGTCTGGAAGACTGAAGCTTAGTCGTAAGAATGCACCGCCAATATTAAATGGGTTTATCCCCATTTTCATCGGGAACATTATCGAAAATGAACATGGAACGACGCTTGAGGGCTATTTTAGATTCCACTTACTCGCTATTGGTTTGTTCGCAGGTTTCATAGGGGCCTCGTTACTCAACATGCTACGCATCTACACACAAGATCCTACCGTACAAGTACTTATCTCTGACCCTCGCATCCTTTTTGAATTGCAGTTTTCAGGCTTTTGTGTGCTGGTCGCTATTTTCACATGGCTGGGCGGTAAACCTTTTCGACAACACATGAAATCGTTTCTTCACGAAAATTTCAATGAGTCAAAAATCCTCGATACTCAATTTTAATGCGCTCATTTAATAACTTTCATTATCAAAGTGCACTCGATACGTACTAGGATTTTTGGAAGGCCATTTTCAGTTGCCAGGCCGACTCCTCTATCGCCTCAGCCGCTTGATCGATGACACCACCCATGAGATAAAAGCCATGAATCATGCCCTCGTAGTTCGATAGGCGCACCTGATTTCCAGCCTCTATGAGTGCACGCGCAAAGTCTACACCTTCGTCTCTAAGTGGATCATATCCAGCCACAATAATTAAAGCCGGTGGGAGCGCGGACAAATCATCCGCCTCCAACGGAGCGTACCGTGGATCACGCGTATCTTTTGATGTGCGTAAATATTGCTGATAAAACCAAGTGATTGTCTTTCGTGTCAGCAAGTACCCCTCAGCAAACTGGTAATGCGATCGCGTTTCTGGCTCAGCCGCAACGCACGGATAAATTAATAATTGAAAACATACGTGTGGGCCTCTTTTGTCGCGAGCAAGTAACGTGACTGCGGCTGCCAAGTTACCACCCGCACTGTCACCGCCCACAGCCAAGCTATCTTTATCGCCTCCAAATTCCGTCGCATGCTCCGCCACCCAAATCAATGCGGCTTCGCAATCAATCACCGCCGCGGGAAACTTATGCTCAGGCGCCAATCGATAATCAACAGCAACGACAATACAATCCGCCTGGTTGGCTAACGCACGACATGCGGCGTCATGAGAATCTAAATCACCAATGACGAACCCTCCACCGTGATACCACACTAAAACGGGCAAAAGTTCACCAGTTTGCGCGGATCGGGGGCTATAAATTCTGATACCAATCGGTCCCAAGGGGCCAGGGATTTGACGATCTTCAACCTTAAAAATGTCCACGTCGGCTTTCGTCTTTGCTGTCCGTCTCAAGTATTCCACTCGGGCAACGTCAGGCGTGAGCTGCCACATTTCTGGCGCACCCAAAGCTTTAACAGCATCTAACAAATTTCTTGCTTGCGTATCTAGGGTCATATTATTTTTTCTTTCGGATACTTGAGTTTGAATGTCCCACTTGCTTTAGCTGCTAACTCCCCATTCTCATTGAATAATTCCCCTTCAACAAAAATCAATTTTCGACCCATACGTGTCGCTTTAGCTTTTGCCCGCAAATTTTTCGTAACTGTTTGAAGGAAATTCGTTTTTATCTCAATCGTGATTGCACCCAAGGCCAGCTCATCTATAGACTTAGCACTCAAGCCCATCACCATATCCAGCACGCTCAATATCACTCCCCCATGCGCTACGCCCCAGGAATTATGATGCTCTTTTCTAAGAGCTAATGCAATTTCCACTTCGCCATTTTCCTGTCGATGGGCACGCACACCCAAATACTCAGCAAAAGGGATGTAAATATCAATGCCTGTAGCGTTATTACTACTTTGTATTGATGGATGAACCATTTATTGAATAAAAGAAGAGATAGTTAAACCGCTAAATATCCACCATCTACGGCAACAATTTGCCCCGTCATAAATGCAGAGGAATCGGTCGCAAGCAACGCAGTCAAACCTTTAAGGTCCTCACTGCCACCAAGCTTTCTCATTGGCGTTTGCTTCAGAATATGCTCACTTCCTCGGGCGATCATGCCTTCTGACATTTTGGAGGGAAAAACACCTGGCGCTATCGCATTCACCGTGATGTTGTATTGCGCCCATTCGACAGCGAGAGAGCGCGTGAAATTAACAATCCCGCCCTTACTCGAGTTGTACGCAATCGTTGGCATAAAGCCCGGTTCAGTACCAACAAATCCCGCAATCGACGCAATGTTAATAATCTTCCCATACCGCCGAGGAATCATTGATAACTTCCCAACAATTTGGCTCAATAAAAAGGGCGCTGTAAGGTTAAGGTTAATCACCTTGTACCATGCATCTAACGGGTGGTCCTCCGCATTCGCGCCCCAAGCCGCACCCGCATTGTTAATGAGGACATCAATTTGACCGTGGCGCGCTAGAACACCCTCAACCATCGGCTGGACCGAATCCGTATTCTGCAAATCGTTGACCACCGTTTCAACTTTTACCGATTGCTTAGTTAGCGTAGCTGCGGCCTCTTCTAATTCTCCCGCCTTACGAGCCGTAATCACCACCTGCGCGCCCAACTCTCCAAGCACTTCAGCCATTTGCAGACCAAGACCTCGCGATCCACCAGTAATCAGGGCGACTTTCCCGTCCAAATTTTGCAAATCCTTCAAGCTCATTGCAACCTCTTCATCTCGTTAATGGTTAACTCTTCTTCGATATACGAACACATGAAGACCTCGGTTTAATGCACCACCTCAAACAACCCTGCGGCCCCCATTCCTCCGCCAATGCACATCGTAACGACAACCCATTTAGCATTGCGTCTTCGTCCTTCCAAAAGTGCATGGCCGACCAAACGGCTACCACTCACTCCATAAGGGTGCCCCATCGCAATAGCACCTCCATTAACGTTAAGTCGTTCGTTTGGAATACCCAGGCGATCTCTACAATATATGACCTGAACAGCGAATGCCTCATTGAGTTCCCACAAATCAATATCATCAACTTTGAGTCCACTGCGCTTTAACAATTTGGGCACTGCGTAAACGGGACCAATGCCCATTTCATCAGGCTCTAATCCAGCGACTGCAAACCCTCTAAAAACACCCAATGGTTTGAGACCACGCAAAGCCGCAGCTCGATCACTCATGATCAATTGCGCTGAAGCGCCGTCAGAAAATTGACTGGCATTCCCCGCAGAAATCACTCCACCTTCCAGCGCAGGTCTAATTTGAGAAACCGCCTCATACGTTGTTCCAGGGCGAATCCCTTCATCCTTTGAGGTGGTCACCTCCCTCATTTGTTCCTGACCAGTATCTTTATCAACCACTTTCATAGTTGTTGTAATGGGAACGATCTCCTCCGAGAGCAAGCCAGCTTTAACTGCTCGCTCAGCCCTATTTTGACTTTCTGCACCGTATCGATCTTGCACTTCTCGAGAGATTTGATAACGCTTTGCAACGGTCTCTGCCGTTTGCAGCATAGGCCAGTAAATCTCAGGCTTCTTCTCATGCAACCATGGGTCTTCTATAAAAGAGGTATTCATTTGATTTTGAACACATGATATTGACTCAACGCCGCCGGCGACATAGATCCCATCTTCCCCTGCCAGGAGGCGCTGGCTAGCAAGCGCAACGGTCTGAAGCCCAGACGAACAAAATCGATTCACGGTCAAGCCTGACACAGTCACCGGCAACCCTGCCCTAATCGCGATTTGCCGAGCAATATTTTGTCCGGTCGCACCTTCAGGACTTGCGCAACCCATCAAAACATCCTCCACTTCCTGTGGATCAATTTGCGAACGCTCAACCACTGCTTTGACCACATGTGCACCAAGACTCGCCCCATGCGTCATATTCATCGCACCTTTCCAACTTTTACACAGTGGCGTTCGCGCTGTATCAACAATGACTGCATCCATTCTCTATTGCTCCTAAAAAAATTAAAATTAAATCGACCCGAACGTTCGGCTTTCATCCACCAGTTTCGTTAAGTACGTCGAGACCTTCCAATGATCTCCCAATGCTTGACTTGAATAGCGTTGAATTCCGTCAACAACTGCAGACAATCCGATCGTATCTGCATAGAACATCGGCCCACCTCGATAGCGAGGAAAGCCATAGCCGAAAGCATAGATCACATCAATGTCTGAGGCCCTTTGGGCGACGCCCTCTGCCAAAATATCAGCGCCTTCATTGATCAAGGCAAACATGAGTCGTTCGACAATTTCAAAAGCCTCTATCGTTCGACGTTCAATCCCTTTTTCGCGCGAGGCAGCCTCAATAATTGTGGCAGCCTCGGGATTAACCTGTGGCACCCGACTTCCAGACTCATACGTGTAATATCCACGACCAGTTTTTTGACCAAACCAACCGAGCTCACAAATACGATCAGGTATTGTCACATACCGCTTACTCATTGCGCCTTCAGCTTGTTTTCTTTTGCGAATAGCCCACCCAATATCTAAGCCGGCTAAATCACTCATTCGAAAAGGCCCCATTGCAAACCCAAAAGACTCAATGGCCTGATCTACTTCTTGCGGCAACGCACCCTCTTCAATTAAATACTCAGCCTCTCTTAAGTACGTATGAATCATACGGTTCCCAACAAAACCATCACACACACCGACGCAGACAGGAATTTTTTTAATGTTCTTAGCGATCTGCATTGACGTCGCAATCACTTTGGGAGAAGTTCTATCTGCTCTAACCACCTCCAACAAACGCATGACATTAGCCGGACTAAAAAAATGCAAACCGATAACCTGCTCTGGCCGTTGCGTGACCCCAGCAATTTGATTGATGTCCAAAGTTGAAGTATTTGTAGCAAGAATCGCCGTAGGCTTCAAAATAGCATCCAACTCACGAAAGATTGCTTTCTTAACTTCCATCTCCTCATACACCGCCTCAATCACCAAATCAGCTTCAGAAACAGCGGAGAGTTGTGTGCTGCCACTCAATAGCGCCACGCGCTGATCACGGTCCTCAGCACTGAGTCGGCCTTTCTCGACAGTTGCTAGATAATTTCTCTTGATCGTATCAATCCCTTTTTGGAGGGTATCTTCGTTTGTGTCTAGAATGAGTACTGGAAGACCTACATTCAGAAAATTCATCGCGATACCAGCGCCCATCATTCCAGCACCAATCACAGCAACCGTTTGCACTGAAGACACTTCAATCTCCTTTGAAAGGCCATCTACTTTATTGGCTTGCCTCTCCGCGAAAAATAAATGCCTCAATGATTTTGACTCGTTTGTCGACATCAATTGTTCGATATTCTTACGCTCAATCTGTAAACCCTCTCTGAAAGGCTTAGTTATGGCTGCTTCAACACACTCAACGATGCCAAGTGGTGCAGGATATCCGCGCCATTTTTTTTGCGCTGTTTCTCGGGCTTGAGTAATAAAAAGTTTAGCATCAATGGATGTTTCTACAGAACGTTGGCTGACCCTTGCTACGGCCAATCCAGCACGCAAAGCACGTTTAAGCCATTGCAACGCACCCTCAAGCAAGTCACCCTCAATGAGTTCGTCAACAATCCCCAGCGACTTGGCCTCATCAACGGACATCAAATCACCTGTCGTCATTACCTCCAACGCACGCTCGGCCCCAATCATTCTTGGAAGCCTTTGTGTCCCACCCGCACCCGGCAAAATACCCAGCTTGACTTCAGGTAACGCGATAACGGTAGTGGCGCTGGCTAAACGATAATGACAGGTCAGTGCAAGCTCAAATCCACCGCCCATTGTAGGTCCCGACAAAGCCGACACAATGGGTTTGGTAACCGTATCCATGTACGCCAACAAATCGGTTAACGTTGCCATCCCCGGTACTGTAGGTTTTCCAAATTCAGATATATCCGCACCACCCGAAAAATTTTTGCCACCACCAATCATTAAAAAAGCGTTGACTCGAGGATCATGATCTCCAGACTTGATGGCATCTAGTAACCTCTGGAGCACACCCTTATTGACGGACAATGCATTAACAGGTGGATTATCGATTTGAATCAAACCAATTGATCCGCGTACTTCATAGCTAACCACTTCTGACATAAATATTCCCCTAATTAATTACCGGGCTCGCCAATTTAGAGGCACAGGTTACACTTTAGACTAAACCTCTAGCCACTCCTTACGTACAGACTCATCAGCTTGAAGATCTGCGGGAGAACCCTCAAAAACAATTTGACCATGGCCCATGACATATAGCCTTTGAGAAATTCTCAACGCGATCGTGAGCTTTTGTTCCACGAATAAAATAGACACTCCTCGCTTTGAGATTTCTTCAAATAAGGTCGCCATTTGTTCTACAATCTTCGGTGCAAGGCCTTCAGTCGGCTCATCAATCATGACTAACTCTGGATTTCCCATTAAGGTTCGGCACAGCGTGAGCATTTGTTGCTCACCGCCAGACAAGACGCCAGCCGGAGCATGTAATCGCTCTTTGAGACTGGGAAACAAAACGTACATCTCTTCTTCTGACCACCGTGATTCTTTTTGGTCAGATTTGAGACCGAGCAATAAGTTTTGGCGCACAGTTAACGTCGGGAATATGTCTCTATTCTCTGGAACGTATCCCAATCCTCTGCGCGCGATTTCATAGCTTCGCAATCCAGATAAAGATTGATTCTGAAAGTTAATTTCACCGGTATGTTCAACCTGCCCCATGATTGCTTTAACTGTTGTCGACCGACCGACCCCATTTCGCCCAAGGAGACTGACTATTTCTCCCGATCGAACATGCAAATCGACTCCTTGTAGCACGTGACTCTTACCATAGTAAGCATGCAGATCGGACACTCGAAGCATGATTTCCGTCATACGAATTCCTTCTTGTCTCCGTCGATCGGTATGCCCAAATACGCTTCCTGAACTTTCTTACTCATTCTTATTTCAGCCGGCGTCCCACTCGCAATCACCTCACCATAGACGAGGACCGATATCCGGTCAGCAAGATCGAAAACGACTCCCATGTCATGCTCGACCATGAGCAAGGTTTTCCCTTCAGTCACCCGCGAAATCAATTGAACGGCAATGTCGGATTCCGAACGACTCATACCAGCCGTGGGCTCGTCCAACAAAATAACGTTGGCGCCCGATGCAATCGTGATTCCTATTTCAAGGGCTCTTTGTTCCGCATACGTCAGCTCTCCAGCCATCTTTTCTCGACGATTCTCTAAACCAATCATCTCTAGGGTACGCTCCGCACTTTCCTTAACGTCACGAAGTGCAGAAACCCTTCGCAAAAATGAATAGCGATGCCCTAATACCCAGAGTACCGAACACCTTAAATTCTCAAATACCGAGAGTTTTGGAAATATGTTGGTGATTTGAAAACTTCGAGAAAGCCCCAAGCGATTAATCACTTGCGCTTCTCTATTCGTAATATCAGCCCCATTTAAGGCTATTGAACCCGAAGATACAGGGAATCGCCCGCTTATAAGATTGAATAAGGTCGACTTACCAGCCCCATTAGGGCCAATTAACGCATGTCGCTCACCAGCGACAATCTCGAGGTTGATCCCATTGATGATTTCAGTTTGACCAAATCTTTTCCGGACATCAACCAAAGCTAGCGCATGTCGATTCATTCTTTCACCTAGTTCCATCTCGCCAACTCTGGAGTTAAATCCTCCCACACCCGGTCAACTGATCTAATTGCATGCCTCAGGAGGAATACCCCAACCAAAAGGAGTAACCCCACAATGATCCAACTACCTGCAATATACGGTCCAACTAAAGACGTCCCTCGATATAACAACTCAATCACTCCGATAATGCCCATTAAGGTGGCTCCACCAGCACACAGAGCGAATAGGTATGAAGGCATGAGTCGTTTCATGACACCCGCACGCCACACAGGGGCATGAATCGTGATGAGGCTCGATATTCCACCCGGCGAAAACAGAATAATCATTAGAAAAAGAAGCCCGAAATACAACAACCAAGCCTCGGTGAAATTAGATAGAACAGATTGCAGAAAAGTCACTAACACCGCACCGATAATGGGCCCCCAAAATTGACCGATGCCACCAATGAACGCCATCAGCACAACATTTCCAGAGGCCATCAGTCCTAAGGACTCAGCTGTAATAATTTCATAGTTAATCGTTAAAAGCGCGCCACCAATTCCTGCAAAAAAACCTGCAAGACTCATCATGATCCACCTGACCCGAGTAGGGTTATAACCCACAAACTGGGCACGCTCAGGATTATCCCGAACAGCATTTGCAATTCGACCCAAAGGCGTACGCGTGATAGCAAACATTAATGCCATCGAAATAAAACACCACAATGCAATAAGGTAGTACACCTGGATTTGAGGTCCATAAGAAATTCCCCAAACAGCACCACCCGCAGTTCTATTCGTGACGATGCCACCCTCCCCTCCGAAGAAAGTTGTGAACATCAACGCACTGGCGGCAACCATTTCAGCAATACCCAGTGAAATCATGGCAAATGGCGTTCCTGGCCTACGCGTCGTTACAAAACCCAAAAGCAAACTAAAGACTAATCCTGTCAAACCACCCAGGAGCGGCATAAGTGAAATAGGTAAACCAAAGACCCCCGCCTCAACAAAATTGATGGCGTGTGCCGTCATGAAAGCACCGAGACCAAAATAGACTGCATGACCAAACGACAGCAGCCCTGTTTGCCCAAGCAACATGTTGTACGAGAGTGAGAAAATTATGGCAATACCCAATTGGGACAGTATGGACAGCGCAAATCCGCCGTGAAACACAATGGGCAGAAGTACAAATACCAGAGCAACCGAACTCCAAAGTATTAGCCGTGACTTATTGAAAACTCGCTCCATGCTATGTTTCTCTCGTCCCCATGAGACCACGTGGCCGAACTATGAGCATCAAAACCATCAGCAGATAAGGCAATACCGGAGCTGTTTGCGAAATCGTAATGGACAAACCAGCGTACAAACTCGAATTCGAATCAATAATCACCCCTAATCCAGCCATGAGGTCAATAAACGACAAATCAAGCCCCACTGAAAACGTCTGGATAAAGCCTATTAATAACGACGCAATAAATGCGCCCACAAGAGACCCCATACCACCTACTACTACCACGACAAACACAATTGACCCAACAGCAAATGCCATACCGGGCTCGGTAATAAAGAGGTTGCCACCCAATACACCAGCTAAACCCGCTAGAGCACATCCACCCGCAAATACGAGCATGAATACCCGAGGCACGTTATGCCCAAGCGCTTGAACCATGTCCGGGTGCGTGAGAGACGCTTGGACAATCAGGCCAATACGTGTTTTTGTAAGCACGAGATAGAGCGATATCAGCATCCCGACAGAAACAATCATCATGAATGCGCGATAGGCAGGGTATTGAGTATCGAATAGCGTAAACAACGAGAATTGTAAGGATTCTGGTATTCGGTAGTCAACTGGGGCCCTTCCCCAAACCAGATGCACGACCTCTTCGATCACATAGGCTAACCCGAAGGTAAACAGAAGCTCTGCAACATGTCCAAATTTATGAACTTTTCTCAGCCCATAACGTTCAGTGACTGCGCCTACAACCCCGACCAAAATCGGCGCTAGAAACAATGCAGCCCAAAACCCAAACACCAAACCTGTTTGAAAAGCAAAGTAAGCACCCAGCATATAAAAGCTTGCATGTGCGAAATTCAAGACACCCATCATGCTAAAAATCAGCGTTAATCCGGACGAGAGCATAAATAGTAGCAATCCGTAGGAAAGACTATTCAGTAACGTAATTAGAAAAAATTCCAAATCTAATTTCCTTCTTCTAATTTAACAAACTCAACCTAAATCACTCAAATTGACAGGTCGTTGTCATATGGGTTTTCTAAGCAGGAATCTCTGCAAGTGTTTCAAACCCTAATCCAGTGTGCTCAACATCAATCAGATCATGCTTACCCGAAATTTTAACAAGCTTCGACACAAAAAGAGGTTGCAACAATTGATGGTTGTCTGCTCGCATCGAAACAAGTCCTACATCATCCGTAAATTCCATGTCTCTTAGACCTCTACCAACAGACTCAGGATTATGGCCTCCTGATTCTATCATTGCTTGCTCTAACTTTCTAACGGCAGGTCGAATCGAGCCGTAATACGCGTCTTCAGAAGCGTCAGGATATTTTTTTCCTGTACAGCCTAGCATTCTCTTTCGTCACTTCATTAATATTTCCATGCCAATTTGTAACTTGATGCACGCGTTCAATGCCCGACTATCCAATAGACGTCACGCCACCCGTCATGCCCACATTAAAAGTAAAAAAATCAACATCAACACCCATTTGTCTTGCGGACTTAATTAATAGGGTCAAATTACTACCCCAATTACCAGTCACGATTGCTCGAGCACCAGAGGCTTTGATTTTTGCAATGTAAGGCGAAAAATCCTTGACTCTTCCAATCGGGTGTAAATCATCTCTAACAATACGTAGATCTGGTCTTTTTGATGCAAGCATTGACCGTGCAGCCGCAGAAACTGCTTGGCCATAAGAGTAGTCTTGGTTGATCAAATACACTGAATCAATATCCTTACGAACAGCAATATATTCTGTGAGAGCGGCCATCTTCATATTGACATCGGCATCAAATCTAAAGTGACTTTTTTCACAATACTCATTTGTCAAAGCCGGATCTAGTGCTGCATAGTTCATAAAAAGCACAGGATGGTCAGGGTTGCGGCGATCATGCTTCGCAATTCCACCGGATAGAGCAATGGCAACACTGGAACTATTACCCTGTAAAACGTAATCAACTCCCGCATCCAATGCAGAGCGAAAAACCAATAAAGCTTCTTGCGGATTCGTTTTGTTATCAAATGGAAGTACTTTTATTCGAATGCCCCCCGGCAGATTCCCGCGGCGGTTCACATCGTCTACCTCTAATTGCAGATGTCGCGGTGCTACCTCTCCGATGTTGGCAAAAGAGCCACTCAGTCCTTCAACAAAACCAATCGAAACTTCGTTATTGGTTTGACCACACGAGACTTGTAAACCCAATAACGCAACACAAAGCTAAAGATATCAATCGCACACGCCCCCCTAAATAGCTTAACTAATACTTTATTATATTCACACCATTCACACCATTCACACCATTTACACCATTCATACACACTCAGCTAATTATAAGTTCAGATCAACTAAGTTATTCCCAGAAGTTTTTTTCGATATGATGTCGAATCTACGATAAATTGTTACATTTAGGAAAAATAATGCTCGGTCAAATGATGGAGGTGCCGCTTTTAATATCACACATGCTAAGACATGCAGATCGCTACCATGGGGACTCTGAAATCGTCAGCAGGATGGTCAATGGCGACATGCACCGATACACTTATCGAGATGCACATAAAAGGACACGAAGGCTCGCCAATGCATTACTGGCAATCGGCGTTAGCCACGGCGACCGATTGGGCACTTTGGCTTGGAACACACACCGGCACTACGAAGCCTACTTCGGCATTGCAGGCATTGGCGCCATCAGCCACACCATAAATCCACGCCTATTTCCGGAGCAAATCGCTTACATTATTAATCATGCAGAAGATAAATTATTGTTTATCGATGAGACCTTCATACCACTCGTCGAATCACTAATATCAAAACTACCGACTGTTGAAAAAATCATTATCCTGACTGATAAATCTGACATTGAAACATCTTTATCCAATTGGGTAGCCTATGAACCACTCATTGCAGCCCAGTCTGACGAATTCGATTGGCCTACCTTTGATGAGCGCAGTGCTTCGTCACTCTGCTACACATCGGGCACCACTGGAAACCCTAAAGGGGTACTCTATTCACATCGCTCTACGGTCATACACACCTACATCTCCTCTATGCCAGATGCACTCAATATATCAGCCATAGATGTTGTCATGCCTGTCGTCCCTATGTTTCACGTCAACGCTTGGGGCTTACCTTACATATGCACTATGTCGGGCGCAAAACTAGTGTTTCCAGGCCCGGCCATGGATGGCCAAAGTTTGTGCCAACTGATGCAAGCTGAAAGTGTCACTTTATCGGCAGGCGTGCCAACAATTTGGGCAGGCGTAGATAGGTACCTTAAAGACAACTACCTAAAATTACCTAGCCTCAAACGCATTGTGATTGGCGGCTCGGCGTGTCCGAGCTCAATGATTCGAGCTTTCGAGATCGATCATAAGATCGAAGTAGCGCACGCTTGGGGCATGACTGAATTGAGTCCTCTTGGCACCTTCAATAAATTCAAAACCAAACACCTCAAATTTGATCGAGATACTCAATTGAGATTTAAAGCACGCCAAGGACGGGTCATATTCGGAGTTGACATGAAAATTGTTGACGGAGACGGTAACGAGCTGCCTTGGGATGGCACAACATTTGGCGATCTACTAGTGAGAGGTCCGAATGTATTAAGTAACTACTTTAAACACTCTGATGATCTTTTAATCACCGATTCCGAACAAAACAGTTGGTTTATGACCGGAGATGTTGCAACCATTGATCCTGATGGATACATGCAAATTACCGATCGATCAAAAGATGTTATTAAATCTGGTGGTGAGTGGGTCAGTTCTATTGAAATTGAAAATACCGCAGTCGCACACAGCGACATTATCGAAGCCGCTGCAATCGCCATTCCACACCCGAAGTGGGATGAACGTCCTTTACTGGTGGTTGTTAAGAAACCTGACTCCTCAGTCACCAAAGAGGAACTTCTGAAGTTTTTTGTAGGCAAGATCGCCAAATGGTGTATCCCCGATGATGTTGTATTTGTTAAAGAAATACCCCATACCGCTACAGGAAAAATTTTAAAAACCAAGTTACGAGAGGACTTCGCGAACTATAATTCTGACGATGCGTGACCTACACGGGAAACTAATAACCTCTGTTTAAATCCACTGTCGAATGCGGCAGATCACCAGTTTCAACAAGTTTGATATTGTCGATTATCTGGTCAAGAGCCGCCTGCGGGACTGTGAGTCCTGACACATGAGGAGTGATGATCACGTTTGGATGATTCCATAACGAACTTTTCGATGGCAAGGGTTCTGCTTCAAAAACATCAAGCATAGCGCCCGCAATCAACCCTTCAGCCAAGGCTTCTAACAAATCCTCTTCACAGACATGCTGACCACGCCCTATGTTGATCAAGAAGGATCGAGCCGACATGCGACTGAAGAATTTCTTATTGATTAACCCTTTGGTCTTATCTGTCAATGGGAGTAAATTCACGACAACACGAGACTCTATGAGAAAGGCAGATAAACCATTCTCACCATCAAAGGTGCGTATATTATCGAGGGCCTTAGGGCCGGTACTCCAACCTAAAACAGAAAATCCAATTTGAGCGAGTTGCCGAGCAACGATCAAACCAATCGCTCCTAGGCCCATCACTCCGACGGGAAACTGTTCTATTGGCTCAATATCCTCAATGGGCTTCCACTGCCGCGCATCCTGTAGTTGCCGATATGCCTCAAATTGCCTCTGAAAACGAAGGACCCCATAGATTACGTAATGCGCCATTTGTTGGGCCATACCCGCATCGGACAATCGGATAATCGGGACGTGCGGCAATTCCGGATCTTTGAGTAACGAATCAACTCCCGCTCCTAATACAAAGATTGCCCGTAAATTAACAAAACCTTTAAGAAAACCTGCTGGCGGATTCCAAACCAAAGCATACCGAACAGCACACTCGTCCTCAACATCCTTGAGCAACTCAAATTGAAACTGTGGCAGATCTTGCTCTATCCGAAACCTCCAAACTGTTTCTGCACCCAATTCACTATAAAAACCGATGACTGGCCGCGGCTTTGACATGCTGATCGTTGATTTACTCGACGTTAATTTCAAGATTATCGATGAGTCTCGTAGAACCCAGGGTTGCAGCACCAAGAACGACTAACTTCGTTTCATTTTCCGCTGGTCTGCGCAACCCTTTCTGAGCACGAATAACGACATAGTCAACAGTCCAACCATAACGCGCCAAACGCGCACCCGCAGCGTACTCCATTGCAACATACTTGCGATCTCCACCCAAAATTGCATCTCTGATCTGGATCATCGTATCTCTCAGTCTTGGCGCTTCGCTCCGTTCAGACTCACTTAAAAAGCGATTTCTAGAGGACAACGCTAAGCCGTCATCTGATAGCACTGTTTCAGCTGGAACAATTTCAATAGGCATAGACAACTGTTCCGTTAATTCTTGAATGATAGCGAGTTGCTGATAATCTTTCTTTCCAAATACAGCCATCCGAGGTTGAACCACATTAAATAATTTTGTAACCACCGTGCAAACCCCTCGAAAATGACCCGGTCTAAATCGCCCCTCTAAACCATTAGCGATCTTAGGAGGATCAATAAAAAATACTTGCGGCTCGGGATACATTTCATACTCATTCGGACAAAACACAATATCGTTCCCTAAACTTTCCAACTTTGCGCAATCCTCCTCAAACGTCCGTGGATATCGCGAAAAATCTTCGCTTTGCCCAAACTGAAGCCGATTGACAAAAATTGTCGTTACCACAATGGGTGCACGCTCTTTACCGATACGTACCAAACTCAAGTGACCATCATGAATGTTCCCCATCGTTGGCACACAACACACCTGAGTCTCTGATGATAAACGTGCCCTAAGCTCGGGAATTGTCCTAATTATTTCCATTGCAATACACCCTCATTTCCCAATACACAATAGTACCCAACAAATTAAAAGCAATGTTCCGGTGCTGGGAAAGTTCCTACTTTTACCTCTGCAACGTACGCCTTTACCGCGTCCAATATGGAAGGGGCTCCAGTCATGAAATTTTTCACGAATTTTGGCTTATGGCCCTGATAAATATCCAACATATCGTAAAGATTAAGAATTTGACCGGAACAAAATGGACCCGCGCCAATACCAATTACAGGAATATTGACGGACTCCGTCACTCGTTTACCTACCTCGTTGGGCACCAACTCGAGCACCAAACCAGAAGCACCTGCAGCCTCTAATGCCTTCGCTGCCACAACTAACTCATTAAGGGCCTCGTCAGTTTTCCCTTGAACCTTAAAACCGCCAAACGCGTGAACAGATTGTGGGGTCAGTCCGATATGCCCAAAAACGGGGATACCACGCTCTACTACAAAATTAACAGTGTCCGCCATAATCGTCCCGCCTTCGAGTTTGACCATATGCGCACCCGCAGCCATCAATTCGACCGCATTCTCGAAAGCCTGCTCCGGACTTTGTTGATAACTCCCAAACGGCAAATCCCCGACAATAAGTCCACGACTCGTGCCCTTAGCAACGCACCTAATGTGGTACGCCATGTCATCCATAGTCACGCCCAAAGTAGAATTGTCGCCTTTCACCACCATGCCCAGCGAATCTCCAACTAAGAACATATCAACTTCAGCAATATCCAACATACCCGCAAAACTAGCATCAGTACACGTCAACATCGTAATCGGATCATTTTCAGAACGCATTTTTTTCAGCGTCGAAATTGTTACTTTTGCCATCATTAATCCTTCACAGTTTTTGGCTACGACCAGATTGCCTTACTCATTTAGTCTATTTACTATTTCGATTAATTTTTTAGTACCTATTAATCTGACTTTAAAGATTCTACTATTTACAATGTCTTTCTACTCAATAACACATTGCCACATCACCGAACGTATCACTCAATCATCTTCTCATCAAAAATGCGAAAGATTATATATTTGTTACAAAATTATATTTCGAGAGAATCGAGTCATCAAACAAGGATTGTAGTTCTTTATATTTTCGTAACAGACTCGCCCGCTATAAGCTCAATGGAATTCGAGGAAACGAAATTTTTAGAAAATCTTATTTCCGGAGCAATTTCTAATAACGGCTTTAAGACAAAAGCCCTTTCAAACATTCGCGGATGTGGGATGCAGATATCAGATGACGAATATCTCATCTCACCAAACAGGAGCACATCTAAATCAATAATTCGAGGTCCATTACGAACCGTTCTGACCCTACCAAAAATTTTCTCGATATTCAGCAAATACTGAAGCAATGTATCCGGGCCTATACTGACCGATACTTTGCAAACTGCATTCACGAAGTCCGGTTGGTCAACTATTCCGATAGGATCCGACTTATAAAAAGAAGATGTGGCGATCATGTCAACAGACTGCAGCCTGCTAATATTGTCCAACGCGTCACGCACATTTTGCAAAGCATCCCCTAAGTTTGAACCCAGACCAATAAATGCAACCTCGCTAACACCACCCTCTTTCATTCGTCTAAAGCAGCAATATTAGTACTCGGCTTTTTTCTCGTTCGACGTCGCCCGCGTTTTACAGACCTATTTGAGTCAACCGTATTATTACGCTCTAACCATGAATCTTGATCCTCTAGCGGAAGCTCCTGAAAATATCGCCACCACTCCACCAATTCCTCTGCGACCTCTCCAGCAAAACCTCTTAGCTCCAAAAAATCATAGCCGGCACGAAATCTCCCATGCCGCAAAGTCTGAGCGGGCTTCTTGCCTTTACGGGCCAAGAGGCGACCTTGGAGATACCAAATATCTCTAACGTCAGCAATAAGTCTTTTAGGAATAAACGTTTGCCCCATGCCATCACAAACGTCATCTATTGATCGTGCGAGAGTACCCATATACTTAGGATCTCCCTCAACATAATTCCACTTTTTTTGCACATCAGCCCAAAGAACTGCAGCAAATACAAATGCAGGGGAAACCGACTTTCCGCTATTAATTCGCTCATCAGTTTTTTGAAACACCAATTGCAAAAATTCTCCTTCTTCAGATTTCTCTTTGATCTTGCCTAATTTTTTAAATAAAGCTACATGAAAACCGTGAGTCACAATTTGCTCTACAGCAGACGCCGAAGAGCCACTTTTTATAATTTTTATAAATTCATCATAAAGTCGAGCGGTGGGTACATCACCCAAAAGCGTAGCTAGCTTTTTGAACGGAGCCTTCGTTTTGGAATCAATGGTTAAGTCAAGCTTCTCAGAAAGCCTGATTGCACGCAGCATCCGCACTGGATCCTCTCGATACCGCTGCATAGGAGCCCCAATAATTCTAAGCACACTCTGTCTCGTGTCTTCATAGCCTCCACAAAAATCTAAAACCTCTTCAGTGCGCATGTCATAAAAAAGTGCGTTCACCGTGAAATCACGCCGGATCGCATCCTCATTAATTGAACCAAACGTATTGTCACGTAACACACGACCTTTACGATCTTGGGTATCTGACGTGTCATGCGGCGCACGAAACGTAGACACTTCAACCAAGTCACCCCCGCAGTACACATGCACCAATCTAAATCGACGACCAATGATTCGAGAACTCCCGAACACCCTCCTGACTTGCTCGGGTGTCGCGCCAGTAACCACATCGAAATCTTTGGGCTTGAAGCCCAACAACAAATCCCGAACAGCACCACCGACAACATAAGCTTCGTAGCCCCTTTGATTAAGGGTTGAGATTATCCGGGTAGCGCAAGCACTAATATGACGAATATCTATGTCGTGTTCCTCAACAGGAATACGAATTGGGCGACTCCCCTTTGGTGGCTGCTGCCCCATAAGCCTACTAATTAGACGCCTTATCATTGATTCATTGAACTGTATCTCGACAGGTTAACCCTAGTGCTTGTACGGGGATTATAACGTACACCCTTTCAGCAGATCGGAACGAACAGCCGTGCACCATCATGCATCACCAGATCAAACCGAGTCAGATATAAAGCCTCTAAATTACTAAGGGTCAGTGTTTCACTGCAAGTACCCGAAAAATGAGCCCCATCCGCAAACAGCATCAGCGTGTGCGTAAAAAAACGGTTCACCATATTGATGTCGTGTACTACCATCATCGAGGCTTTATCTTTCTTTTGTGTTAGATCACAAACCCACGATAAAAATTTCATCTGCCCAGAATAATCTAAATTTTCAAGTGGCTCGTCCCAAAGAAATAATTTCGGATCTTGTGCCATTAAACTGGCCAAACGCACGCGCTGTCGCTCGCCGCCGGACAAACTACGGTATTCACGGCCACTCAAACTCAAGATATCAAAATGTTCTAGCGCTCGTTGAGTCATTATCTGATCATCAGCAGATTTACCCCAAAGCCTAGTCGCATGAGAATAACGTCCTAACCCAACATACTCCTCCACACACCCCCAATAATGATCCTCTTCAAACTGGGGTAGTAAGCCAATCTGCCTCGCTAAGGATTTTTTCGGAAACGCATGCGTCGCAACACCATCGGCGAGGATTCTTCCCTTCAACGGCTTATCAATGCCCGCTAAAAGTCGCAACAAAGATGATTTACCTGTCCCATTAGCACCCAAAATTGCCCAGTTCTCACCTAAACCCACTGCTAAAGAGAGGTCACTCAAAAGCACCTTATCACCAATCATAACCGCCAGATCATTAGTCTCTAACATCGCTACGCTTATTTAATAAGTAAATCAGGACGGGCACGCCAATCAGAGCGGTCATAACGCCCACAGGTAATTGTAGAGGCGCCCAAACAGACCGCGCTAAGGTATCCGCAACTGCCACCATGGCACCGCCGACACAAGCAGACATCGGGATCAAATATCGATGCGACCAAACGCCAGTCATTCGAATCATATGCGGTACTACAAGACCGACAAAACCAATTGCCCCACCCTCAACCACAACGGCAACGGCTGCTGAAGAGGCTAAAAGGTAGATCGCATATTCAAGTCGTTTCACAGAAACACCAATAGCTAACGCACGTTCAGATCCAAGCGACATAGCATCAAGCGCTCGCCCAAAAACAACGCCAACAACGATAATTAAGATCGCAAGCGCACCAGCCCAAACCCTAGGTTGCGCGTAGGTCAGATCTCCCATCATCCAAAAAATCATACCTTTCATCATATTTGGCGGAGACAGCACAAGAATCAAACTGATCAGTGCATTCAAGCCTGCCGACACCATCACCCCTGTCAGGATGAGTCGATAAGGATTCCAATCTGCGCCCCTGCTGGCGATTAATGCGACCAGCACAATCACTAACCCCCCCCCGAGAAATCCAAACGCGATTGAATAAGCTGGTACCGCGAACACCAGCGCCCCAAGGACACCCAAAGACGCACCACTGGAAATACCAAAAATATAAGGATCCGCAAGTGGATTACGTAACAAAGTTTGGAGTAAACAACCAGACATCGCGAGTAGCGCGCCCGAAATAAAGGCAGCAAGAATCCTAGGAAATCTCAACTGCGAGATTACCGTCCAATAAATCCCCTCACCTGAGCGAATACCATCAATAATCGTTGTGATCGGAATAGACACACTACCAAAACTAATGCACGCGATCGATACACAAACACTCAGGCAGGCTACCAAAAATAATGCTGACGACTGACCAATTCGTAACATTAGAAGGTTATTGTTTGCGGTGCAAGTTAAGCACCTCCCAACCATTTAACCGCGCATGGTCAAGCAACTTCAGGTCTGGATTAACTGCTATTGGTGTTTGTACGACATCAAGTAGAGGTAGATCGTTAATCGAGTCACTAAAAAATAAAGTTTCCTCAAAATTCGCCAAAGACAAATCTATGGCGTTCAACCATTGATTCACGCGCTTCACCTTCCCCTCCCGAAAGGACGGCTCTCCGACAACGTTACCTGTGAATTCGCCCTCTATCTCTTCTGGCTCAGTAGCAATGAGATGTTCAATGAAGAACTCATCTGCTATGGGTCGCGTGATGAATGAATTGGTCGCTGTAACGATAGCAACTAATTCGCCTGAAAACTGGAGCACCAAATCACGCGCCGCCTGTGTGATCATGGGCCGCACTTTCGAACTCATATATTCATCGTGCCACTGATTCAATTGAATACGTGAATGCTTGCTTAACGGTCGCAATTGAAAATCCAAAAACTCGGCAATATCAAGCGTACCGTTTTGATACTTTGAATAAAAATCCTGATTACGACTTTCGTATTCTTCTCGATCAAGAATCCCCTTCTCGATAAGAAATTGCGCCCATTCATAATCGCTATCACCATCAAGCAATGTGTTATCGAGATCAAAAAGAACCAGCTTCATACGTTGACCTTAATTAACTTAAACATCGAAAACCATCAAACTAGATCTCCCAACGCAAAAAATGATTTGACTAAGGGAATCGTGATGCCCCTTTTAAGCTCCATAGAATATCGATCTAAACCATCGAGCAACGCTACAAGACTCGTCAAATCACGAGGATGCCGCGCTAAGACAAACGCAATGACCTCTGGGGAAATGTCAAATCCACGCAGTTTCGCATACTCCACCATAGCCTCTTTTTTTTGAATATCATCCAATGGGAAGATTTGATACACCAAACCCCAGCCAAGCCGAGTGAGCACATCTGGCCTAAGACTTAGCCCGGATAAAGGTTGCCGCCCGTTAACAAACATGCGTCCACCGCAATCTCTTATCTCGTTATAAACATTAAAAAATTCGATTTGCTCATCCCCATCTAAGCGGTCTACTCCATCAACACACACACAGAGCTGATCATCCAGAGGATCCGAATGATCCAAGCTCAAACCATAAGAAGTCTGCTTACCTGAATCTTGCCAAGCGGCTCCAACAGCTCGCAACAAATGCGTCTTCCCCGATCCTTCCAAACCCCAAAGATACATAAACCGAACCTCTTCCCGACCAAGCAAAAACTTTCCTATAGTCGATAAAAGCTCGCGGTTCTGCCCAACAACAAAATTGTCGAGCGAAGGAGGCGGTGCCGTTTTCAGTTGAAAAGCAAGTTGATGCATTGGTCGTTTCATTAACCGCTAATAATATAGCGAGTAAGTTCTCTCTGAAGTGTCTCACTTTGGCACGCAGCGCTAAGTAACAAAGTAAACCAGAGTGAGTTTAGGTAGAATTCAATATCAATACTGAGAATTCTATCAGGGTCTGAGACTGGCCTTGGTTGATTATCACGTTAACGAACCAAAAGACCTGCATAAAATTCTGTTGGCGGGTCAGGACTTAAGCGAGCGACCGATCGTGATGAACGAAAAACTCTCATACAAGGAAGCTGGAGTCGACATAGACGCTGGCGAGCAACTTGTCAAAAATATCAAACCGCTAGCAGCTAGGACAAATAGAGACGGCACGCTCGGGGGCATCGGCGGATTTGGTGCTTTATTTGAACTTCCAAAAGGCTATAAAAATCCGGTTCTTGTTACAGGAACAGATGGCGTGGGAACCAAATTAAAAATCGCGTTGGACCTTGAACGACACGACACCATTGGAATCGATCTGGTCGCAATGAGCGTCAATGACATTTTGGTACAAGGGGCCGAACCTTTATTCTTCCTCGATTATTTTTCTTGTGGAAAACTTGACGTCTCAAGAGCAACAGATGTTATTTCCGGTATCGCGCAAGGATGTAGGCAGGCCGGATGCGCGCTCATTGGCGGAGAGACCGCAGAAATGCCAGGAATGTACTCTGGTGACGAATACGATCTAGCTGGATTTGCAGTGGGCGCCGTAGAAAAAGACCAAATTATCTCAGGCGCAGACATCTCCAACGGTGATGTACTTCTAGGGCTAAGCAGCAGTGGCGCTCATTCAAATGGGTACTCTTTAATCCGTAAAATAATCTCAAAATCTGGAGCTAAACTCGATCAAATTATTGGGGAAAAGACGCTTGGAGACTTACTCATTGAGCCAACGCGAATTTATGTTCGCCCCGTTCTAGAAGCTATCAAAACAGGAACGATTAAAGGTCTCGCCCACATAACGGGCGGTGGGATCACTGAGAACGTCCCAAGAATACTCCCCAAAAATCTCATTGCGGAAATTGACGTCCATGCCTGGCCAAGAAGCGATCTATTTACGTGGATTCAGAAAAATGGAAATGTTGACGACGAAGAAATGCTTCGGGTGTTTAATTGCGGGATAGGCATGGTAGTAGTTTGTGCTCCAGAGCATGCGGACACTCTAATCCGTATGCTTGAATCAGCAGGTGAAACCGTATTTCGAATTGGAAGCGTTTTAGACAGACAAGGAACGGAGCACCAAACACGTCTTATCAAGACTTAACCGAGTATACGGCGCAGATCTCATGAAAAAAATAGCCATCTTGATATCTGGACGCGGTACCAACATGCAAGCCATTGTTGACGCACAGTTACCTTATGAAATTTGCGGCGTCATCAGCAACAATCCAAATGCTGCGGGCTTGACCTTCGCTGAGGCACGGAACATCAATACCTGCGTTGTCAATCACCGTGACTATGCTGATCGCCACTCCTTCGATGAGGCCTTGGGGGACGCCATAGCTGCAATCCAGCCAGACCTTGTTGTACTGGCTGGATTTATGAGAATTCTAACGGCCGGCCTGGTAACGCGCTTTCCTGGGAAAATGATCAATATCCACCCCTCTTTACTGCCCGCGTTTCGAGGGCTAAACACCCACGAAAGAGCAATTACAGAAGGCGTAAAACTGCACGGCTGTACCGTTCACTTCGTAACCCCTAACCTTGATGAGGGCCCCATTATTGCGCAAGCCGCGCTTTGGGTCAGACCAAACGATACCCCTCAAACGCTCGCCGATCGCGTTCTCATCCTTGAACACAAGATTCTGCCTAAAACGGTCACATGGGTTTTAGATGGACACTGTACAATGAAAGCTAACCGCGTCACATTAGATCCATCGATTATTGATGACAGTTTTAGCTTTCAAAGGTAATTTGCGTTGAGCCTCAAAACAGGATCTGACTTCTTTTGTGTATTTTTTACATTGATGAGCCTTGAGTTCATAAATACAGCGCAAGCCGCGCCGCCTCCAACAGTAAGGATTGTATTTGAGGTCACTATGGGCAGCCTAAAAATTGGGCGAGGCATCGACACCCTCCAACACGACTCAGGCTCCTACACGCTGACTAGTCAAATTATTCCCAAAGGACTAGCGTCACTATATCTTGACGAGATCAAGCGCAAAAGTAGAGGACTCGTTTCTGCGGCTGGACTCACTCCTAAATATTTTAGCGAAGAGGGGAACAAAAAAAAGGGACGCAGCGAAGCTAACTTTGATTGGGAGAAGCAAGAAGTAACGCTAGTAACGCAGGATGGTCAACAAACGTTACCGCTGATTGCTGAGAGCGCGGATCAAGCAACACTGCCCTACCTCTTTGCTTTTAAAAAGAAACTACCCATGAAATCATCTATTTATATTACCGATGGCAGACGATTCAAGCTCTACCAATACGAGCGTAGGGACGATGATGTAATTAAAACAGCAATTGGCGCGCTAAAAGTAGCGCACTTCAAAAAAGTCGTCGACAACGACATCGATCAGCAGTTTGAATTTTGGTTGTCACATCAACACGATTTATTACCCATAAAAATCCGATTTGTTGACAAGAAAGGGAATGTCATCGAGTCTACTGTTCAGACTCTGACCACAAATTAGTGGAAGCACTGAGCCCAAAAGTCTTCGATGCTGCCGTTGCAGCGACCACCGAAATATTGAAATTCACGTCTCCAGCAGATTCAATACTATCCAGCTATTTCAGAAATAATAGAGACTTGGGTAGTCATGAACGTCCGGTCGTTGCTGATGTGGCCTATAGCGTCATCCGAAACAAAATATACTTGGAAAAGACTTCGGGATCAGAAGACGCACTGATGCTTTGTCTCGCCGCCTTGAATAAGGTCTTTGGTTTGTCACTCAAATCTCTCAAAAGCAAAGTTGCGGCAAGATGGCACAAAGACATACAACGACTCTGTGATGAACGCCCAGGTGAGCTCAGTATTCAAGAGCGCTATTCTCTACCGGATTGGTTATGGCGAAAAATTGAAACACAATATGGCTCCGATGAGGGTTCAAGTCTTGCGCAATCCTTACTGCGCAAGGCGCCGTTTGATCTACGCGTGAATTTAATTCGATCATCTCGAGACAAAGTGTTGGCTGAATTAGCGGTCGAAGGCATCGAGGCAACACCCACATTACTCTCACCTCATGGCATACGCCTCAAAGACAATTTCGAACTACAAAAACACAGGCTATTTCTTGAGGGGCATATTGAGGTGCAGGATGAAGGAAGCCAAATACTCGCGCAACTTGTAGGCGCAAAAAGAGGTCAGATGGTCGTGGATTTCTGCGCAGGAGCCGGCGGAAAAACACTGGCACTCGGTGCGATGATGAGCAACACAGGTCGTCTTTATGCTTTCGATGTGTCAGCCAAACGATTAGAGCGTTTAAAACCTCGATTAAAAAGGTCCGGATTATCAAACGTCCACCCGCAGTTAATCGGCAGCGAAACTGATCCCAGAATTCAAAGGCTTACTGGTAAAATTGATCGCGTCTTGATTGATGCCCCCTGCAGCGGATTAGGCACGTTGCGGCGTAACCCCGACATGAAATGGCGACAAAAAGAACAAGATATTACCTCGATGAGCGAAAAACAATTCAGAATTCTGAGTTCCGCGAGTAAATTGGTGAAACTGGGGGGATTAATCGTGTATGGGACCTGCAGCCTACTTCGCGATGAAAATGAGTCCGTAGTTGAGCGCTTTATGGAGGACCACCCAGGCAAATTCGAGCTTGTTAATGCGGCCGAAGCACTCGCTATTGATGGAATTTATATAGAATCGGCCCCATACTTAAGACTGTTGCCAAATATCCATGGATGTGATGGTTTTTTCTCTGCTGTATTGAAGGCGCTTTAGCCACGCCAAAAGAAAACCCTAATTAAAAGAGAACAATTCAGCACTTTTGAGGTCGTAGGGAGTTAAATTTTAATATTTCTATCGCTCAGTTGGTTTAAAATGCTGGATAACGCGTCATAAATGAGGATATTGAATGGACTTAGCAACTATTGCCCAAGCGTCGACATGGACTAGCGGACTCATTGATTTACCTTGGTGGGGCTATATTCTCACCGCTTTGGGTCTTACACACATAACCATTGCGGCAGTAACGATTTACCTACATCGACACTCTGCTCACCGAGCACTAGACCTTCACCCTGTCGTCACTCATTTTTTCCGCTTCTGGCTTTGGCTAACAACGGGTATGGTCACGCAACAATGGACTGCAATTCATCGGAAACATCACGCGAGATGTGAAACAGAGGAAGACCCTCACAGCCCACAAACACTGGGATTAAAGAAAGTCTTTACTGAAGGCGCCGAGTTATACAAAAAAGAGGCTAAAAATCAGGAAACAATCGACAAATTCGGTCATGGTACACCTGATGATTGGATTGAGAGGCGTCTCTACAAGAAACACGAAACGATCGGAATTGTCACAATGCTTGTTATCGACTTAATACTCTTCGGTGCGATCGGAATTACAATTTGGGCGGTTCAGATGATTTGGATTCCTCTTTTTGCCGCCGGAGTAATTAATGGCGTTGGGCACGTCCTTGGTTACCGTAATTTCAACGTTAATGACGCAAGCACGAACATTATTCCGTGGGGCATACTGATCGGTGGTGAAGAGTTACACAACAATCATCATGCCTATGCGTCATCAGCCAAGCTTTCGTCCCGATGGTACGAGTTTGATATAGGCTGGCTGTATATCCGTCTGATGGAGATAGTTGGACTTGCCACTGTAAAACGTATGGCTGCAAAGGTTCAATTATCAGACTCGCCACAAAGCATTGATGACAAAAATCTTCAAGCCATCATCACACATCGTTGGGATGTGTTGGCTCAATACTCTAACTCCATTAAGGCCACATGTGTGGCGGAGATAAAACACATTGCCGAGCTACATCGATTCAAAAGACCCGACATCGGAAAATGGTTATCTTTTGATCAAAAGTTTTTGAGCCCCACTGACTTAGAACGACTTAAGCAATTTGGGGAGAAGAGTAAAACATTAAGAACGATTGTGAAAATGCGGGACGAATTGTCCGAGCTGTGGATTAAGTCGACGGCGTCTAAAGAGCAATTGGTAGAGCGCCTCGAAGACTGGTGCAAACGAGCTGAAACATCGGGTATTACAGCATTGAAAGACTTTTCCTATCTCTTGCGCCGGTATGCCTAGCTAAATATTAGTGAACAGATACAAGTCTTCAATTGAGTATTCTTCGATAGGTTCATGTAAATAATTACCAAACTTAATCAATCTATCGTGATGAGTTACAAACATTAATTCTTGAATAACTCGTAAGCGTCCATTTTCTTCTAAAGTTGCCTTTGGCAACAAAAAGCCCGCATTTAGCGGGCCTTTCTATTTCATGAAAACTACAACTTAATCTACTTGAGCTTAGTCTCTTTGTAGATCACGTGCTTTCGAACAACAGGATCAAATTTCTTAATCTCCATTTTCTCTGGCATGGTACGTTTGTTTTTTGTTGTAGTGTAAAAGTGTCCGGTACCTGCAGAAGACTCTAATTTGATCTTATCTCTCATGCTGATTCTCCATTAAGTCCTTAAATTGCCTTTCGTGCGCGCATCTCAGCTAACACAACGTCAATACCTTTCTTATCGATTAACCGCAAACCCGCCGGCGTCAGACGAAGTCTCACCCATCGATTCTCACTCTCCACCCAAATGCGCTTAGAATGAAGATTTGGCAAAAATCGTCTCTTATTTCTATTATTGGCGTGAGAGACGTTATTTCCTGTTATCGGCTTTATACCGGTGACTTGGCATACTCTAGACATAAGTTAAGGTCCTACTTTTAATTGTCACTATTTGTAAAGCCAAGCTTTATACCATAGAAACGTCATTTTTGGCAATATATAAGGGGGCCAAAGATTGAATTTTTCATTGTATTAAGCTCCAAAAAAGAACCATTAACCTTGTATCCAAACCGAACCGGGTGTAGATTAGACGCTGTGGAAGGTATGTTTTCCTCAATCCCCAAAATAAGTAATTAAAAATAATCGGGGATTTATTTTATTTTCTAGTGAAGAGGAGTACTAAATGAAAAAAGTTCTTAGTTTAGTGTTAGGCGTTGCGGCTCTAGCAGTCGCCGTAAGCGCGTCAGCTGATGGTCACAAACACAAAGCTACAGGTGTTAACAAAGCGTACTGGGCAACTAGTGGTATGTTTGGGCCTTTCGCAATCAATGGCTTGATTCCATCAATCCCTGCAGATAAGGTTCGGGACGTAACCATTCCTATCAGCATGTGGATCATTGATCATGACAAAGGTTTGGTTGTTTTTGATACAGGTAACAATATAGAAGTTACAAAAAACTGTGAAGCTTATTGGGATAAGGGTACTTGTGGCTTCTTAAAGCCAAATCAAACTGCTGCAACCACAATCGACGGCTGGCTCAAGAAGTTAGGCTATAAAACAGAAGACGTTAAGGTTGTTGTAACCTCTCATGCTCACTTGGATCATGCCGGAAACTTGAAGCTATTCCCAAACGCAGTCCATGCTTTCCAAAAAGCTGAGTTGTATCAGGGTTGGTGGCCAGAGCAATTCCAAGGCCGTACCGGAGCTCCATTCGTCAAAGCAGACATGGAAGGCACTCGAGGCTACAACTTCCTGGAACTTAATGGCGACTATGACCTCTTTGGTGACGGAAGCGTTGTGATTTTAAGCACGCCAGGTCACACACTTGGCCACCAGTCAATGCAAGTTACAATGAAGTCTGGCAAGCGTATCCTACTTGCTCAAGATGCCATTTGGATGCAGGAAAACCTTGACGGCCATCCTGCAGGCTTAAACTTCAGTGTTAAGACGTATTTTGAATCATTAAATCGCATGAAGTTCATTCGTGATCTACAAGGCGTCCAGCTATTTTTTGGCCACGATGAAAATCAGTGGGCGGCCGGTGGAGATCGTTGGTACAAGTAATAATTTACTTGTAACGTAGACTTAACGGAAAAAACCCCCTTCATAGGGGGTTTTTTTAACCTGAACATCATCCGGAATTCACACAAATACCGTGTCAAATCAACCTGCTCTGATATCTGTCGAATCTGTTACCAAAAGGTATGGCAGTAAAGAAATCATTCATGACATCTCCTTTGATGTTAAAAAAGGGGAAATTGTTGGTTTTCTCGGGCCTAATGGGGCGGGAAAAACTACTACGATGCGTATGATTGCCGGCTTCACCGCAACCACAACAGGTAAGGTGGTTGTCGCCGGACATGATATGTCCCACGATAACTATGAGGGCGCGAAAAAAATAGGGTACCTGCCAGAGCATCCACCACTATACGAAGTATTGAAAGTTAAACGCTATTTACAATTTGTTTCAAAAGTTAAACGAATTAGTCGATCGAGAATCAACTTAGAGCTTGACCGAGTCATTACTGCATGCCGATTGGAAGCGGTAACAGACAAAGAAATTTATAAACTATCTAAGGGATATCGCCAGCGAGTTGGGTTAGCCCAAGCGCTCTTAGGCGATCCAGAAGTATTGCTACTTGATGAGCCGACAGCAGGTTTAGATCCAGGACAAATACAAGAAACTCGAGAGGTCATCAGATCTTTCGGCCAAGACCACGCTGTTTTATTGAGCACGCATATTCTGCCCGAGGTAACCCTTATTTGTCAGCGTATTGCGATCATTAACGACGGTCGTATACTGGCCGTTGACTCTCCAGAAGCTTTGCAATCTGCGTCGGACCGCACAAACAACGTATCAATGGAGCTCAGTGGGGATAACCAAAAAATTGAGGAAGCTATTAGATCCATAAACGGCGTCAAAGACGTCAAGTTCTCTCCTGTCAAGAATAAAGAGAGGTATTTTCAGGTGAATTGCCATGTTGAATCGCGAGACGGTATCGAATCTGATCTAGCGAAGATAGTTACGGCTCATGGAGCCTTACATAGCCTCGCAAGACAAAAGCCAACTCTAGAAAATGTTTTTTTAAAATATGTCAATGACGGTGCGCAGCGGGAAAATATAAACCTATGAACGGCTTAACCGCAGTGCTCAACAAAGAGCTAACCAACTATTTCCAATCACCGATCGCCTATTTCATCGTCGCAGTTTTCTTACTGGGTACGGGTTATTTTTTCATTGATCATGTATTCTTGAGCGGCTCAGCCGCTATGGATACGACATTACAGAGTATGGGTGTCCTGCTCATCACTGTTGTACCGGCCATATCTATGCGTTTGTTTTCTGCTGAATATAGTGGTAGAACCATCGAGCTTTTGATGACACTACCACTTAGGAAATGGGAAATCGTTCTAGGAAAATATTTGGGTGCAGTCATTATTTTCCTGATTATGACGCTAACCACCTGCATCAATCTCATTCCATTGTGGCTCTACGGCAACCCGCATATCCTAAATATCATATCGGGCTACGTCGGATTTATCTTATTAGGCATGGCATGTATCGCAATCGGTCAACTATTTTCGGCTTTAACTGAAAATCAAATCATTGCCGCACTCATGACTTGGCCTGTTTTACTTGGGTTTTGGTTTGTTGGTAAATTTAAATCATTCCAACAGACTGCCTGGTTGAGAAGTTTATCTGACTACCTGTCGTTTAGCGGACATTATGGTGATTTTCTGCGTGGGATCATTCGCTCAGAGGGCGTGATTTTTTTCTTAGCGGTGACCCTAATCGCCCTGATACTTAACACAGCCTATATGCAGGGAAGACGATAATCATGGAGCAATCATTTCGCAATCTATTGATTCTAATATTGGGAATCACGCTTCTTGTTTTAAGCATCGTTATGGATGCTATATTGGTAGACACTTTGGTAGTTGCTAATGCGCTACTTGTTACTGGCTTACTTGTAACCATCTTAGGCGCTTACCTGCTACGAGCCGAATTAAATCTATTCTTTAAAAAACAACAGGGCGAAGCACTTGCGTGGTCAGTTGGAATGGTGGGCATCGTGGTAGCAGTATGTTACCTATCAATTAAATATCCCTTTCGGATCGATATGACTCAAGGAGATTTATACTCGCTGTCCGCAGAAACTATTGACATGCTAGAAAATCTAAAAACTCCCGTTCATATCAGCTTCTTTCATGATCCCATGATGCGAGACACGGTGGAGTTCTATCAGCTGATCGCGTCAAAGTCAGATAAAGTCACGGTGGAGTTTCATGATCCAATGCTCAACCCCTCTATTGCCCGTATGAAAGGAGTTGAGTTTTCAGGTACTGCATTGTTCGAGAGCGAGGGTCGGCGATTACAAGTCAATACGGCCCACGAAAGTGATATCGCAAACGGCATTCTGAAAATATCTCAAGGTATTCAGCAAACAATCTGCTTCTTAGATGGCCACGGTGAACCGGATCCTTTCAGCTTAGAGCAACATGATCATAACGAGGGTGATATCGGTCACGAGCATGGGCTAGGGACGCAGTACGTGCTACATGAACGCCATGGTATGGCTAAGCTACGCAATAGCCTCGAATCAATGAACTATGTAGTTAGTAAAGTTACTCTGGCTCAAGGGGGAGGTGCAAAAGAAGATTGCGCTGTGTTTTTAGTAGCCGGGCCTCAAACGCCGCTCATGCTATCTGAGGTTCAATGGATTGATCAATACATAAAAAACGGAAATAACATCTTATTTATGCTCGATCCATTTGTGAAAACTGGGCTCGAGCCAATCATTGAAAAATTAGGCGTTGTATTGGACAACAATCTCGTTCTAGATCCAGAGAGCCATTTCTGGGCGGATATTTCATCACCAGCTGTAACAAACTATAACCGTCATTCAATCACTGATGATCTAACGCTGACTTTTTTCCCTGGTGTTCGCTCACTCTCCCCCACTGATGTTCCGGTCTCTAATACAAATGTGCGGCCGCTCATTAACACATCACTTAAAAGCTACGGGGAAACTGAAATTGCCCAACCTGGATTCAATGATGGCGTTGATCGTAAAGGACCACTCACACTAATGGTTATCGTAGAACGCAACCCGGGCTTTGGAAAAAACGCAGAGGCGATGGCGCGCGAATTACGGGGAGAGACAGTAGAAAAAACAGCTGCGCAAGAAGTTACTGGCCCCTCTTCGAGAATTGCTATTATTGGCGACTCAGACTTCGCGACCAACTCTTTTTTTCACGTAATGGGTAACGGAAAACTGCTGTTGAGTACTATCAACTATCTAGCTGCACAAGAAGACCTGATTGGTTTAGAGCCAAAATCACTTGATATTGCCAGGGTGAATTTGACGAATACTCAAATGAAGGGAACCTTCGTTTTATCGATCATTCTTATTCCCGCATTAATGGCTATCATTGGCATAGCTGTTTGGTGGAGGCGCCGTTAGTGAGCTCAAACTCGAGCGTCAAAATTGTATGGATCATATTGCTGTGGCTAATTGCGCTTATTGTCGTCCTCAATTTGAATCAAGATGGAAGCAATGACAACCATTCCGGGCACGGCGGCCACAAGAACGTATTTGAGAGTGGTGCCTTACTACCTGTTGAACTGTCAGAAATTTTATCTGTTGAGCTCGTCTATCAAGGGGATTCATATCTACTGGAAAAAGACAAATCGGGGCACTGGTTTTACCATGTCCATGGCGCGACAAATGGAGTTTTAGATTCCCATGAACATACAGCTACACCCGATGAGAATGAAACTATTTCCATCTCCTTAATGGGACTTGAAAATGCTCGGGTCGAGAGGCGACTTAAAACCAGAGAAAAAGACGAATATGGCGTCACAAAACCGTCACTTATCTCAATCTTGTATGGCTGGGACAAATCACGACCTATCAGCCAGTTCGCGTTTGGTGACCTCGCCACAGACCATCTCAGTCGGTATATACACCTCGTCGGATCGGACCAAGTTGCTACGATTGCTAATTACCAATATACCAGTCTGATTGAATTGGTAGAAAAGCTACAAAAAATTAATCGAGAGGCCAGTCAAAAAACCTCAAGATCGTAAGCAAACCAATACCGCACAATAATGATTGGTGTAGACTATACAGCTTACATAGTTTTCTTTTAGCGATTTTCCAAAACAACCTGAAATGAACGAGCTAAACGGCAAACGTATTCTTCTCGGCGTCACAGGAGGTATCGCAGCGTACAAAGCTGCTGAATTGGTCCGCTTACTAAAAAAAGACGGTGCTGATGTTCGCGTAGTAATGACGAACTCTGGGGCTGAATTTATTTCTCCTGTAACCCTGCAAGCGTTGAGTGGGAATCCTGTGTACACATCGATGTGGGATCAAACCATTCCAAATGGTATGCCTCATATCGAACTATCGAGGGATTGCGATCTCATTTTGGTTGCACCAGCTACGGCTGACTTCATAGCTAAACTCACCTCGGGGCGAGCGGACGACTTACTCAGCACACTGTGTCTAGCCAGACAATGCACCCTGATGATCGCACCCGCAATGAATAGACAAATGTGGGAGAACGCCTCTACACAAAGGAATATCAAAACCTTACTGACTGATGGTATTCACCTCATCGGGCCAGATAGTGGTGAACAAGCGTGTGGTGAACTAGGGATTGGCCGAATGAGCGAACCGTCACTGATCGCCAGTGAGCTCGTGTCGTGGCTACAGCCAAAATCACTGCAAGGCAAAAATGTAATTGTAACAGCCGGGCCGACCTACGAGGCAATTGACGCAGTACGTGGTATTACCAATACAAGTTCGGGGAAAATGGGATATGCGGTAGCGCAAGCCGCCCAAGATGCAGGCGCTAACGTAACACTGATTTCTGGAAAAACCAGTCTTAACCCTCCAACGCGAGCAAGATTCATTTCGATAATCTCGGCTCAAGATATGTTTGATGCGGTGCTAAATGAGATAGATCACGCAGATATTTTTATATCGGTCGCTGCAGTCGCAGATTTTAGTGTTAAGAATCCAAGTGCACATAAAATAAAAAAATCGCAACAGAAACTAAGTATTGAATTTGAAGAGACACCAGATATTTTGAAGTCGGTTGCCCGTCGAAAAAATCATCCCTTCTGCGTTGGTTTTGCCGCAGAGAGTCAAGATGTTGAAGAGTATGCTCGAAAGAAAAGAATTGAAAAAGGTATTCCTTTGATCGCAGCCAATCTAGTTACTGAAGCACTTAATAGCGACAATAACTCACTAGTGCTCATCGATGATCATGGAACAAAGAAACTAGCCCCTAGCTCGAAACTTGAACAAGCCAGGCAGCTCATGACGCATATAAGCGGCCTTATCAATAAACAGTAAGCAAACCCAAAAAGACTAATGAATCGCTTAGACGTCAAAATTCTAGATTCAAGAATTAAAGATCAACTGCCAGAATATTCAACCCCAGGCTCTGCAGGACTCGACTTGAGAGCCTGCCTCGATGAAGCGAAGACTGTTGAACCGGGGCAAGCAATATTGGTACCTACAGGCTTTGCTATTAACATTCGAGATCCTAATTACGCAGCCGTGATCCTTCCCCGTTCAGGACTAGGACACAAGCATGGGATTGTCTTAGGAAACCTAGTTGGGCTTATAGATTCGGATTACCAAGGACAAATTATGGTATCAGTTTGGAATAGAGGATCAGAGCCATTTCAATTAATACCCATGGACCGTATCGCACAATTGGTAATCATACCGGTAGCGCAGGTTGCATTTAATCTAGTGGATGATTTTGACGAAAGTTCGCGCGGTTCTGGGGGATTTGGAAGTACCGGACACCAATAAAAAAACCGGCTTTTAGCCGGTTTTTTTATGAATCAAAACGCTCTACAGCTTACTCAGGAAAGACCATAACCTCTTCCTTAATATAAGGATCCTTGATTTCTTTGGAGGCAATACGGCGAATTTCTTCTGCCCGCAAATACGTTACGATCGATAGGATGTCCATCCCAGAAATCGTTGTACCAAACGCCCCCATGGCTCCACCCAAACTTTTATTGGTGATGCCGACAGAGATGGTTGTCAGGATCGCCATATTACTGTTCGCGGAGTAGGAAAACTTTCCACACGTCAAACAAGGACCTTTACCGCCCTTACCTTGACCACCATGACAAAAGGAACATCGACGGTCATACCATTCCCGACCGTTTTTAAATAAGCAATCTTTTTCGATTTCCAATGCCAAATCTGCACTATTACTTTGATGCATTTTGCCCGCATATATTTGATCAATACACTCTTGTGTGAGTGTTTGCTCTGCTAACGTAGATTCCTGAGCATAGACATTGCCTACACCCATGTTTGCTAAAAGCCCTATCACAATAACAGCGCACGCTGTGGCACCGTAGCGACGGAAGGGTAATAAAAATGACATGCCTGACATACCTAATTGCCTCCCCAATCAAATAATTTACTGCATATATTCTTACTCTTCTAACGCAGGAAAGTATGGAACATAATACTTCTCTACTAGCCTCGCTATTGTACCGTTTTGAGTTAATGTCTCAATACCCTTATTAACAAAATCCAGTAAACTTATATCGTGCTTTCGAACGACGAATTTGAGATCCCACATTTGTTGTCCAAGCCCCTCCCCAACATAGTCCGCTCCTACTGCTTCATACAGCGCACGGGCACTATATTTGTCAGACAACGTAAACGTTGCTTCCGGATGAACACGTTTTGCTTGAGAAGGCGCATGCGAAAACACAATAGCTGCATCGGTTGTACCTTTGACCATGTCTAGCATCACACGTGCGTTGTCCGCTTGTAAGGCGCGTTTGATACCACGATCATGAAGCCACGCATCAATCGGCGTAGACATTTGTACCCCAATAGGAATACCCGCATCTATAATTTCTTTAATCGTTAGGCCCGACGCTTTATTTTGCGTCACCATAACGTACCCCACTGACATATAGGCCTTGGTGAATGCCATCTGCCCCATCAGTACGTCGTCTTCGCCGTTATCGCCTACGCCAGCAAACAAATGACATCGCCCTTTAAGGATTGAATTACGGAGTGCTCGTGACATACCTCCTCGGGTACCAGTGTCCGCCCAGTACATCTCGAGTTCTAAACCACCGAGTTTAGCTAACTCGCCCATAATTTCTATATCAAACCCCGGTGGGGTGACGTCTTTAACTGAATACGGATAAGAGTACGGATCTGCGCACACCGTCATCTTGCCCCGCGCTTTAATTTTGTCAAAGGTGTTTTCTACGTCGTCAGCTGAACCGATCAGCGGCAAAGAACCAAACACGATACCAATTAAAACTTTCAACCATTTATTTTTCAACAAAGCTATCTCCCAGGAACTGTAGTTCAAATTAAGAAAGATCAGTTTACGTCTATTAAGTTCACAATATTTCAAATAATCAACAATGACGGAATCTTATTTTCTGCATGATGATCAATACTCCGATCATCACCCATTTACACAACTCTGCTACAAAAACAAGGGAGGGCTAAAAAGCCCTCCCTCATTTAACTCTTACAACTACTTCTCAGTAGCGTCTAAAAAGTCAATCTTAGTTGACTGAGAAGACCATTAAGCCACCACCTTTGGTGTGTGTCTTAAGGAAGTTTGCGTAGTACAGAGGCCAAATACCACCACCACCAGCACCGTATACGATGGCAACGTACTGCGTACCTTCAAGGGTATATGTGGTTGGGTTACCGTGGATACCGGAACCAACGTGGAATGACCATAGGTGTTCACCTGTCTCGTCATTAACAGCGTTGAATCGTCCATCTGGATCGCCGTAGAATGCTAGTCCACCAGCTGTGCTCAAAAGACCACTTGTTGCTGGCCAGCTCTGTGACCTCGTCCATGCAAGCTTACCGGTAGCAACGTCAAACGCCTTAATCAAGCCAGCGCCAGCGTTGAACGTAATAACCTTAGCACCTAAGTACCACTCACCACGCTTCCACTCCATCTTCTTAGCCTGGAGGTCCATAGTGAAGTTGTATATTGGCACGTAAGCCATCTTAGTTCGAAGGCTGACTGAGAGCGGATGCCACTCTTTACCACCGTCAAGTGATGGTGCAATGTTCATGGTCACACGATCATAAACAACGTCCATTTCTGGATAGTTGAATACTGGTCGGCAATTGTTTTTAGCTGGGCTAATTGGCTCTTTGACCCAGTTAACATCTTGCATTGCCGTAGCCCAAAGACACTTCATCTCATTACCTGAAGCAGTCTTCCGAGTGTTACGACGGTCAATACCGTAAATGTAACCGTTTCTGTCTCCGTGAACGAATAACTTCTTGCCACCGAGGTCAATCTGAACGTTCTCGTTCACGCCATCATAATCGTATGGATCGTTTGGAGTGTACTGGAAGTATTTATCCATTTTTCCAGTGTCAGCATTAACTACAATTGCAGAATTTGAGAAGAGGTTATCTCCTGGACGAACGTGTCTATCAAAGTCAGGACCTGGGTTACCAACTGGCCAGTAAAGCTGATTGGTTTCTTTATCGTAAGAGCCAGTAATCCATGTTGATCCACCACCGTACTTCCAAGACTCGCCACCCCATGTATCGTTACCAGGCTCGCCTGGTCCAGGAATGGTGTAGGTCTTCCAAGCTGGAGCGCCGGTATCTGCATCAATTGCAGCTAACCAGCCACGAACACCGTACTCAGCACCCGCGGTACCGAAAACGATTTTATTGTTGACAGCAAGTGGCATGATTGTAAACGTTTCTGCGTAGGTGTAATCACCAAGCTTCTTGTCCCAAACAACATCACCCGTTTGGTTATCTAGAGCAACAATGTGTGCATCTAATGTTGCGAGGTAAACTCTGTTCTTATATACCGCAACACCACGGTTCACTACGTCACAACACAATTTCGGGAAAACGTCGCCTGGAAGCTCACGCTCATATTTCCAGATGATGTCGCCCGTTGCACCATTCACAGCAATCACGCGGTTGAATGACGTTGTTACGTATAAAGTACCGTTAACTGCTACAGCCTGGCTGTCTTGCCCTTCAAGAATACCGAATGACATGTTCCAAGCCGGCTTTAGCGACTTAACGTTCTCACGATTAACTTGAGAAAGTTGGCTGTAACGGGTCATTTGATAATCTTTACCGTAATGCAACCAGTTCTGTGAATCTACGTCAGCGTTCGTCAACATGTCCTGCGTTACATAGTTTGGATATAGGGTAGACTCTAGTCTATCCACACCAACTGCAGAAGCCATGCTGGAAGCGCCTAAAAAAGCTAGTGCGGCTGTTGAAACCGCTACGCGCTTAAAGTTATGCATATAAAACACCTCCCGATTTGGTCAACTCTTCTTTAGACACCATTCTGAATGTTCCAGAATGTATCGCAGTCGAGTCTAATTTGTTTGGTTTTAGTTAACTATTTACAAACCACTTAAAGCCTAACTACTTATCTAGCAAAATAACTAAGAAGTTAAAACTTCTCGCAACCTAAAAATAGATGAACACACACTGAATGTCAACATAACGGAACCTTATTATTGGCCTATATAGAGATATTATTGGCCTATATACAGATAAGAATAGCGTTGAAAATAACTATACTGCTACGCAACAAATATAAATTGATGGTCTCTAGAAGATGGCCAGACTGTGAAATGTTGACGAAACGACTGACATTTGTTGATAAAACTTGTTTTGGAAGTATTGAAACTGGTATTAAATTTCATTATTTCAGTTTAAGGATTCATAAAAAATGACTCAAATCTTTGGTATAAATTGGAAAAATTTAGCTTGGTTGGCGCTATTTTTTGCGTCGCACAACGGTAATCTTGCTGCCGATCCCCTCATTACTTTTCCAATCATCGTTAACGACATCAAAATCAGAGTTGAGCTCGCAAATACCCCTGAAGCCCGCGCACGTGGATTCATGGGGCGTCAATTTCTAGCTCAGGACCGCGGAATGATTTTCGTGTTTCCAAAAGAACAAATGTTTTCTATGTGGATGAAAAATACCCCTATTGATTTAACCGTTCTTTTTGCAAATAAACAAGGCCGCGTCATCAATATTGAGCACATGTCACGAAATACCCTTAAGTCTTATACCAATGCCACTCCAGCAAAGTTCGCTCTTGAAGTCAGTAAGCACTCGCCTTTAGCTGATTCAGCACAACCTGGGGATCTCATTCTGGGACTTGAACACATTCCTGCAGCGACTCATTGAGCGTTTAAGGGAGTCTACTCGCTAAACACCATGGCTCATCAATCAATTCGAGATTTGAAGTAATCCTCAAATATTCGATCTGCTATCAAACGATTCCCAACATGATTTAAATGGCAAAAATCCAGAAAGATCTCGCCATAGGTGTGACGTTGGTCGAGGGCATCCGTGATATCTCCAAAAGATACCCCATCTGCGACTAATTCGAGACTTACGTCGCGAAGCTTGGGATACCCTTTTTTAAAGGCAACATCCACACCAGGTGGCGTTTCCAAATAGTGCGTCAATAATCCCGTCTCATACACTGACCTCTGGGGCATATCAAAAATCGTAGGCTGCAAATAATGAACAAACTCAGCATTCGAACGCGCGACAAGAGCATGGGCCTCACTAACCGAAGCACGAAACTGCGCCGCTGCCAATTCGACTCCTTCAATTAACGCATCTGGATTTGTAATCGTGGCGGGAACAGACCGATCAAAAATGTCGAGCGCGACATCAGCAGTGAAACTATAGCCCTTTAGTCGATCATGCCACCGACTCATCCACTTAGCCATCGGACTCAATTTTTGAATAGGACGAAAATTGGGAACTCCAGATTTCCATCCACCGGAGGCTCCTCCAAATACAACATAATAAATATCGTTAACACCATGATAAAAGATAATGATGTCGGTACTGCGCAGAGGAATCTTTTTTAAGATCGAAACTTGCTGGTAAGCATTCATACCCGGCAAACCATAATTGAATACTCTCAAAGCTAGTCCTGAATCGTTCAGCATGCGCTGCAAATAGCTCGCTATCGTATGTTCGTCTGGAACTTCCTGGCCAAAAAGCGTGGAGCCACCGAACAATAAAACGCGACGCGATACGTCCTCAGGCACATCTGTGGTTACTCGAAATCCATTCTTAACATTGAAATATTTAGATTGATAATCATCAAGCTCAACAATTTGGGCCAATCGACCATTCACAAAGGTCTCAGACTCTTTAAGAAATTGCTCGTTGAAGTAATCAGCAGTTTGATACGGCGGCGGCTGCGTTGCACGAAATTCCCATCGCGAGAGTTGATGGTCTCTGACTGTTGTGACCCAAACCCAAGATCCCAACTCTAGCAGGAATAGTGAAAGCAGAGTCGCGGCTAAAAAAACTAGGGAATTATGTAGGAATCTCTTCAAACTGCATTACCGTAGGCTCACCTAATGTGACCAATTATAAATAGATTCAACGCGCTTAAAATACATGAGGAAAACTGCCACTCTTCAATCAAACATCTTCATCGCGGCGCCAAATAACTCAGAATTAGGATCTGCAAATGTATCAAGAATACTGAAATGATTATCCGTTGGACATGGGATATCCAATCCAATGCTCGACGACCACGAATGCGCAATCAGGCGATGCTGATCTTTAAATCCACCTAACTCTTGCCCTCCAACCGTAATGGACAAACGCGTCCCTTGAGGGGGGGGCATTAAGGCTGGACTTAACAAGGCAGCATCAGATTCCGTCATACGTAAGTCCGCATTAATTGAGGCAATTTTAGTCAGGACTCTTAAATCGTAGAGCCCACTGATTGAAAACCCTGATTGAAAAATCTTTTTCGGCAAGGCTTTGGAAAAATTAGGCCATTCACAGCTCAAAGCCATCGCGGCTAAATGTCCTCCAGCAGAGTGTCCGGCCACAAATAAGCGATTTTTAGGCACTCGAAAATCGTTCGCATTTCGATATAGATAAGCTCCTGCTGTCATCACCTGAAGCACTAGTTTTTGCATCGAAACATTAGGGCATAAAGAGTAATTAATAACAGCAACAGCGACGCCACGGTCGACAAATGGTCTAGCAATAAATGCGTGCTGACTTTTGTCAAGTGAACGCCAATAGCCCCCATGAATGAACATCAGCATCGCGCTTGGTGAGCCAATCGGCGTATAAACATCCATCGTCTCTAACAAGTCATCACCGTACGGCACATCCCGCTCACACTGATCTTTTAAGGAGCGACAAATCCCCGACGAATTGAATGTCCAAAGGTCAACGTAGTCTTGGAAATTGGGTACCGCTGCACGATTGTTATAGAGCTTTTCCAGATAAGCTGCATCACCAAGCATCGTCTAAATACCCCGTTTGATATTTCAGATAATCAAGGCTGCCTGTCTCAAACATGATACAAACCTCACGTTGGGTGACCATTTTTATTATGATCAAAATAGACTACACTAGCTATCAACGGTTCTCAATGAAGAATGAAGTAAGCAAAAAAATATCAATAAAAATCAAAGGAATAAAAGCGTATGACGAGTCAACCTTGGCCAAAGCCATTAGTCTCGACAAACTGGCTTTCAGAGAACCTCGACAACCCAGAAGTAAAAGTCATAGACAGTTCCACGCTTCTGCCGCCAAAACCTGATTTTTCCATATATGACGTAGTTCCAGCTCTCGACGACTACAAGAAGGGGCATATCCCGGGAGCTCAATTTATAGATATCGAGCACGAGCTATCCGCGCCGCACGCACGCTTCCATTTCATGCTGCCCACTGCTGAGGTATTTGCACGGACAATGGGACGCCTTGGCGTAAGTGACGACACGATGGTCGTAACTTATGCGACAACAAACCACTGGTGGGCTACACGACTTTGGTGGACATTAAAGGTTTTCGGTCACGTTAACGTCGCAGTTCTGAATGGCGGTTTTCAAAAATGGCAAGCAGAACACAAACCTATAGAAACGGGCGATGCTAAACCCGTCACTTCGGTCCATTACTCATTACGGGAACCCAATACTGCATTAATCGCAAATAAAGAATCGGTATTACATCACCTCCAGGGACAATCAGCGTGCCTAATTAACGCGCTCAGACGTGAGCAGCACGATGGAGTTGGTGGAATTCACTATGGACGTAAAGGGAGAATACCTCGGAGCATTAATCTCCCAGCCCTTGAGCACGTTAACGGGGACAACACATTCAAATCAATCGAAGAGCTGAAAAAGATCTTTGCAGACCCACTACGCAATGAGGAAGTCATCGCATACTGCGGAGGTGGCATTGCGGCAACAAGTGTGGCTTTAGTGCTGGATATGCTGGGGCATAAAAATGTTAAAGTCTACGATGCTTCCCTAACAGAATGGGCCGCGGATGAAACATTACCGATGGATGTTTAAGCCGCTCGCTTAATTTTTTTTAAAGAAGGACCATAACATGATTGATTTATTTTCCATCAACAAAGCAGACTTCTCTGAACCAGTAGTCGTAACAGGCGCTGGGGGCTGTATCGGAAGCTGGGTGTTACATCTCCTGCAACGCGCAGGCGTTAGCGTCATAGCACTTGATTTACGTAAAGACACGCGACGACCAAGCTTACTGATGACTAAAGAGGAATTAAACTCGATCTCTTGGCTAGAGGGCGACATCTCAGAACCAAAGACAATCACACACGCTGTGGAACAACACAAGGCAGGCGCCATTATTCACTTAGCTGCACTTCAAGTACCTTTTTGTAGAGCTGATCCTATACTGGGAGCACAGGTCAACGTCGTAGGAACAATAAATGTTTTAGAAGCAGCTCGGCACTTTGGCATCAAACGTCTTGCTTATGCGAGCTCAGTCGCCGCCTATGGGGTGTTTGATCCAGATACGCTGTCAACACTTTACGGTGCGTATAAGTATTGCAATGAGGAGACCGCCAAAGTTTACATGCAGGACTGGGGAGTCCCAAGTACGTGCCTCAGGCCGGGTGTCGTCTACGGCATTGGTCGAGACCAAGGAATGACTTCAAAGACAACTTTCGCAATTCTTGCTGCCGCAATGAAGCAGCCATACACCGTTCCATTCATAGGGCCTTTGTCCTGGCTACACGCAGGCGAAGTGGCTAGCGCATTTATTAAGTCCGTATCACAACCAAGAAACGAAGCTCGTGTTTTCGATATCAATGGTGCCACTGCGACAGTAGAAGAGGGTATCAACATCCTTAAAAAAATAGAACCAAAAGCAGAAATCAGCTTAGAGGGTGCGGCACTTCCATTTCCATCCAACCTTTCAGACGAACCGCTACGCGCTTACTTGGGTGACTATGGCTCAGTCGATCTCGTTCGCGGAATTCAGCACACCTACGACAATTTTTGCCAATTAGTCACATCAGGAAAAATTGGACCAGATGCGTTTGCGTGACGTCAGTCGGGTGTCCCTTTAGTGATGGTCGTCGATTTTTTATCTGAGTCACCTTGATTATCTAACCAACTCACCTCGACATTATCCCCAGGCACACCACCTCGGAAGTAACAGAATAAAGATGGATTTTTAGAAACTCCCCCACCCCAGGCAGCAGACAATACTGTTTTCCCTTCATGACGTACCATCACATTTTTAATAAAGTGCGCAGGAACTAAAGTACCGTCCTTTGTCTTACGAAACCCAGTCTCCATATCGTGACGAATCAAAACTTGAACAGTAGTCAGTCCGCTATCATCACATGCCGCAACAATTCTCATCTGACGTGCCATACCTAGCTCCCGCAAACAACCTTAAGATCAACCACCACAACCACCTACAGTCACCTTTATCAGCGTATCAGCGCTAATAAAGCCTTCGTCTATTTTTACCAAGGCAAAAACGGACGCTGTTTCACGCATTTTAATGCGCGTGCGAATAAACGGAACTGCCTCGGGCGACAACTCATAGTAAGCCGCTAATGGTCGGGGATTTTTCTCGCAAAGCAAAGCAATTGCACGCACTTGTAAACGCTCATCGACTTTGATACCCACAGGGACAACAGCGCCATTCTCGGCTATTGGTGGCGCGATAAATTGAATAAATCCACTCACGTCCTGAATCACCGGCTGAGAGGTCAGCGCGCTGATGGCAACGGAGAGGTTTTCCGCCTCGAACGCCTGATCACTCCAAGCCCAGGCGTTACCGTACGCGAACTTTATAAACCCCACCTCAGATAAACTGAACAAGGCACCTAAAAGTCCTGCTTCACGCATAAATTGTCTTCTCGAACTATTCATCTTCACCATTAACGAACTTTAAATCTACAAAACAAAACAACCATCCTCAGTGTTACAGAAAATTAGCACCTTAAGGTGTAATTTGATCACAAAACCATACACTTTCACAAATAGTGTGACAGTCGCAGATAGAAAAGGTTTCTAACCCCTGCGATTTCTCACACAAAGATGAGACTTAATCAAAGTTAGACAACCCTAAACGTAGCGAGATATTTACGCGTGCATACGCATCACTTGTCAACGGTATTTCAACAAATCCGACCGATTTATACAGTCCAATCGCCGACTCCAAAATAGTGTTTGACATGATCTCTATTTGCGTCGCGCCCAGACCCTCTGCAATTTGAACAATTTGACGCAACATCGCCCGCCCCAAACCAAGGTCTTGTAACTTGGGGTAACGGCCATCTTCGAAATCTCATAAGTGGTGTCACTGTGTTTTAGTAAGTCACAACACCCCAATGCGAGACCTTCGACTATGGCGAAGATAACGGTACCATCTGAATCAATAAATGATTGCTGAGGGTTCGAGAGCATCTTCAGATCTATCTCTTCAGGCTCAAAGAACTTTTCGATCCACTCAAGGTTTAATTTTTTAAACGCCTCCGCATAATGCGGTGAAAACCCTACAATCTCATATTTTTTTTATAACGCAACGAACTTTCTTACATTAAACACTGCATATCACCGTCGACATTTAACGCTTGCCCGGAGATTGTTCGGCCCAATGGAGAAACAATAAATGCGATGAGATCCGCAAGTTGCCGTGGATCAATCAACTCTTTCATAGACATCATCGATAACCACGTTTTTGTGAATTCTTCCGCGGTTTGCCCTGCAATATTCGCTTTCTCTTTAATAACTGCCTGTATTCGCGCCCCATCAACCGGACCAGGCAACACCGCATTACAACGAATGCCAAATGCACCTAATTCCATTGATAACGACTTAGTGAAGCCGACAACGCCCCACTTTGCTGCGGAGTATGGTGCTCGATTTGGAAAACCAAATCGTCCAGCAGCAGAGGACAAATTAACAATGGATGCATTATTTGATTTTTTGAGGTAGTCAACAACAAGACGTGCACAATTGAATTGCCCCGTCAGGCAAACCTCGATACACCGATCCCAGTCAACTGGATCAATCTCATGAAATGAACCAGTCGGCCCTGCAATCCCAGCATTATTAATCAAGCAATCCAAACCACCCAACCCCTTTACAGCTTGCTCAATCATATTGGAAACCGAATCTCGTTTGGATACATCACAAACACCAGTCATCAGGGCTGGATTTTTTTCTTTAACCGCATCCAAGGCTGCAACGTCGATATCACAAATATAAACTGATGCGCCTTCGGCCAGCAGCCGCTCAGTGATCTTAAGCCCAATACCGCCCGCCCCTGCCGTTACGATCACTCTTGTATTTGTTAATTGTAAGTCCACATTTTTCTCCTACATTCTTTGTTTAATAGTATTTGAATTACCTCACCAGTTTATCTGATTTACAGCTTAAACCCTGACAGCAGAACAACATGCGCTTATTCCTAAGTTATTTAAATTTCTCAATAAGAAAACGTGTCAAAATACCAAAGTACAAATCCTACCTTGTCTATCGTTATGATTAATACTTAACAAACATGTTTCTAAGCCGAACTAAGCATGATGTACTAATTATTGGATTAATCAGTATCGGTCATGGGGCTTCGCACTTTTTTCACCTCATACTTCCCGCGTTGTTTCCCTGGATTAAAGCCGCATTTGATCTGTCGAATACGCAACTCGGTTTTCTGATGACCGTATTTTTTATCACTTCAGGTATCGGCCAGACTCTGGCTGGATTTTTTGTTGATCGTTATGGAGCAATCCGTGCACTCTTATTAGGACTCACCCTATCCGGAATTGCCTCTTTAGGCTTTTCACTCAGTTTTAGCTATTTTTCGCTGATTGGATTTGCATTAATGGCCGGGGTGGGAAACAGCGTTTTTCACCCTGCAGATTACTCAATACTCAATCAAAAAATACATACAAAACGACTAGGGCATGCCTACAGTACACACGGTATTTCAGGTGCATTAGGTTGGGCTGCCGCTCCTGTTTTCTTAGTTGGGTTAACTGGATTGTTTAATTGGAGGATAGCAATCGCTGCCACGTCATTAGTTGCGTTCAGTGCTGTGGCGCTGTTGTACATCAATCGCCATCTTCTTGCGAATAAAAATGAAAGTAGCAATAACGAAGCAAAACTATCGAATATTAATACCAATAGTTTTAAGTTTCTTAAAATCAAGGCTGTTTGGATGTGCTTTACATTCTTTCTAATATCAGCTCTGGCATTCGGGGGGATTCAAAGTTTCGCCCCAGCAGCCCTTTCAACGATTTACTCGATACCTCACACAATGGCAATAGCGGGTATCACAACCTACATGCTGGCAAGTGCAATCGGGCTATTAATTGGAGGTTTTATCGCTTCAATGACAGGTCGCCACGACCTAGTCATTATGCTAGCCCTGTTTATCGCAGGCGCCACAGCAATCATCACTGGATTAGGCTTGTTTCAAGGTTGGTCTGTTATCCTCCTACTAGGAATTATCGGCTTGGGTGCTGGTGTGGCTGGCCCCTCACGCGACATGCTTGTTCGCGCAGCATCACCGAAGGGGTCAACAGGCCGCGTTTACGGGGTTGTGTATTCGGGTTTAGATATTGGACTTGCAATAGCGCCTTTAATCTTCGGATTACTAATGGACTCAAATTTATCGATATGGGTATTTTTTCTTATCGGTTTATTTCAATTTACCGCCATCCTCGCCGCAATCGAGGTTCGACATCAAAGATTGGTAACTGCGTAACGCAGCACTACGCATGACCCAAGTTCAAATAAAAATCATTACATTGTTCGTCGTCGGCATCCTGTTAGGTCCAGCCTACCACTTCTATTGCTTGGCTTTTTCCGGAGAAGTCCTTAGTACCGTGATGCTTAATCAAAAAAGTGACCGTTGGATACTTAATGATGGATCGATATTCCGTATCACCAGAGGTTTAAGCTATCAACCAATAGAAATTCCATTATCGCCAGCTGACAATGTTTTACTCGTCAAAATTTCTTGTGCACCGGTGCGATGCGGGCAACTCAATGGGTTCACACTTTCTCTATCTACTGGAACCGCCTTTTTATTTAACGAAAATATTAAGGTGAACTCATTGTGGCCCTTCTCTGCGCTCAGCTTGGGGCCGATATCGATTCCTTATCCAGAAAAATTTATGCTCTTAATCGAATCGATCTCAAACACACGTGAGTCGCCACCACTCGCGCTATCGATCAAGAAGAACGTGACATCTCCCAGCTATCTACTGCTTTGTATCGGATATGGCTTGACTCTACTACCAGTGATATTGCTATTCCGAACATTTCGTAAAAAATAAAAATATTGAACGTATCAATAACTCAACTAAACAACCTATTTTATAAACCAAACGCAAACCATGAAAATCACCAATTTAGAAGTGTATATTCTTCAAGCAGCAAACACGGGTAGGCCGCATTGGGTCAGCCACTTTATCGTTCCCAGGGCAAATGAAATTCTCGTTAAGTTACGCACCGACTCTGGTATTGAGGGTTTTGGGCTGGCCACAAGCTACACGCCAATCGAAGCGGCAGTGCACTGCTTTAAAACTGGAATCAGTGACCAAATCATGGGGGCAGACCCTCTGGCCACTGAAAAGTTATTTCAGACCTTATTTAACTTGACTCATTCTCGATTAGCACATGAGAAGGGTTGGGGCAAAGAGGCATTGATGCGGATTGCTGCTGCCGTAGATATTGCCTGCTGGGATATCCTTGGCAAGCATGCAAATCTCCCACTGTACAAACTGTTCGGAGGGTATCGCGACGCAATACCGTGTTATGTAACCTGCGCTTATTACCGAGATGGCAAGGACCTAATCGAACTACGAGACGAAATCCAGATGCTCAAAGCACAAGGACACACAGGATTCAAAGGTAAGGTTGGGGGCGTGACACTCGCGGAGGATATTGAGCGTATGGCGGTCATTCGCGAAGTCATCGGAGATGACTGTGACTTGATGGTTGATGTTAACCGAGGTTGGGATCTAAGGACCGCAATAGAGGGAGCAAAACTGCTGGAGCCGCTGCGCCCTCGATGGCTGGAAGAACCCGTGCGGTGGGCCGATGACCGCCGAGAACTTAAGCTACTCTCACAGAAAACATCGATACCATTATCAGCAGGTGAAAGTGAATTAACAACCTGGGGTTGTCGATCGCTTATCGATGAGCAGTCCATTGATATTTTACAGTTCGACTGTACGATGACAGGAGGTTTCACAGAAGGACGAAAACTTTCAGCCCTTTGCGAGCTCAATCATATACAAATAGCCCCTCATCATGACTGCTTTATTCATGCACACATTGTGGCAGGCAGTCCCGCCGGCTGCATTGTCGAATCGTTCACTGACCCTGAGCGGGACCCACTTCAAGCCGAGCTCTACGAAAATCCTCCGGTAATCAAGGAAGGGGTGCTAACACTCAATGAAGAACCCGGTCTTGGGCTCCGTCTATCTGAACGGGCTGTCGCCAAGTTTGGCACTCGAGTACTTTAGCTCAGAAAAAAACACGATTGATTGTCCTGCGTACGCACATGAGAATTAATAAAAATGATTATTATTTTAGGGAAATCTAAAACACCCCTCCTCTGGAGCTATGACCCCCATCAACGTTAACCACAATCCCGCTGAGATAGGAAGCGCGTGCAGACGCAAGAAATAAAACCACATCAGCGACTTCATTAGTGGTTGCCGCGCGGCCATAGGGGAGGCTCTTCAACAGATCACGCCACCGATCTTCACTACCCAGCTCTAGGACGGCTTTAGCCTTCATCAAGGTCACCATACGATCGGTTTCAACCGCGCCCGGACTCACAGCCAAACAACGAATTCCATCCTTAAAGCTATTACTACCTAAAGCTCTGGAAAACGCATTTAACGACGCATTCGCCGAAGATCCAGCGATGTAATTTGTATCCAATCGGTCTGCAGCGAGTCCGGTCACATTGATAATCACACCTGAATTTTTTTCAGCCATTTGCTGATACACAGCCCGACTCAGATTGATATAGCCAAAAACTTTCAAGTCCCAAGCATCGCGCCACCTAACCTCATCAATAGTCTGCAGATCTCCACCAGGAATAGCGCCTGCGTTATTAACTAAGATATCGATGGGTCCAGCTGCGGTTAACAGAAGCAGAATATTTTCAGATTTAGACAAATCAAGAGCGCTATATGAGATCCGCCCTTGTGCTACCTCGTTAAGTTTAGCGCTTACATCTTTCAGCGCATCTTCTGAACGAGCGACAAGATGCACATCACACCCCTCAAATAAAAGACCTTTTGCTACCGCTAAACCTATACCCTTAGATGCACCTGTGACGAGCGCACGCTTTCCTTCTAAATTTAAATCCATCGCAGCCTCTCTAGACTTCTTTAAATAATAAAACCTGTATTAAAACGACCGAGGCAAGCCAAGAACATGTTCCGCCGTGTAAGATAAAATTAAATTAGTTGATATCGGCGCCACTTGATAAAGCCGTGTTTCTCGAAACTTTCTTTCAATGTCATACTCAGACGCAAATCCAAAACCGCCATAAGTTTGCATGCATACATTGGCCGCTTCCCATGATGCTTTCGCCGCTAAATACTTGGCCATATTTGACTCCGATCCACAGGGAAGTTTTGCATCGAATAATTCACAGGCCTTCCAACGCATGAGGTTTGCCGCCTCGACCTCAATAAACGATTCAGCAATTGGGAATTGAACTCCTTGATTTTTGCCAATAGGCCGATCAAACACAATCCTCTCCTTCGCATACTTCGTAGCTCGATCAACAAACCAGTAGCCATCACCAATACACTCTGCGGCAATCAACGTTCTCTCAGCATTGAGGCCATCCAATATGTATCGAAACCCCTTACCCTCTTCTCCAATCAAATTTTCAACAGGGATTTCTAATTCATCAAAAAACAATTCATTAGTCTCATGATTAACCATATTTTCAATCGGTCGAACAGTCAGGCCGTTGGCTATCGCATGATGCAGATCTACGATGAAAATGGACATCCCTTCGGACTTTTTAGTGACTTCTTGCGTCGGGGTAGTTCTAGCTAACAAAATCATAAGGTCTGAATGCTGTACCCGTGAGATCCAAACCTTTTGGCCATTCACAACATAACGATCACCCTTCTTCACCGCAACCGTCTTAATTTTAGTTGTATCGGTTCCAGTAGTAGGCTCCGTAACCCCCATAGACTGAAGTCGCAGATCGCCGCGCGCAATTGCAGGCAGGTATTGCTTTTTCTGTTCGTCGGAACCATGACGTAATAATGTACCCATGTTATACATTTGGCCATGGCAAGCACCTGCATTTCCGCCTGAGCGATTAATCTCTTCCATAATCACCGAAGCCTCGGTCAAACCAAGACCGGAACCACCATACTCCTCTGGAATCATCGCTGATAACCATCCGGCCGCCGTTAGCGCGTTAACAAATTCCTCGGGGTAAGTCCTTTTTGAATCAATCAATCGATGATATTCATCTGGAAACTGTCCACAAACCGCGCGGACACCATCTCTAATTTCTTGATACTGATCTTCAGCAATACGCATATCTTATTCCGTTCTTAATTAATACAACTCGGTTAGGACTTACACGTCGCTCGCGCTTCCATCGCAATATGCCCTCGATAATCTGTCGCCCACAAATTATAAGCACCTGTCCCTTTTCCCTTACCATGAGTCATAAAATTATGTGTATCGTATAAAGGTTTGACTGCACGAAATTGAAAACCAGTAAGAAGTAAATCTTTATTTTGAGAAAATAGCAGCTGCACCAAATAGGTTGCCGTCAGCGGACCATGAAACACCAGACCTGGATAGCCTTCCTCTTCCAAACAGTATTTGCGGTCATAGTGAATTCGATGGCCGTTAAAGGTCAACGCAGAGTATCGAAAGAGCGTCACAGGATCAGGGGAAACCTCCTTCGAAAAATCAGGTAACTCGTCGGCTATTTTAAACTTAGGAGAAGGTGTATCGTGCGATACCAGATCACGGTACACAATGTCGTGTTCTTCATCGATTAATACCCCGTCCTCATCTAGAATCTGATGTGCAACTGTTACAAAGACCATTTTTCCACTCCGTCCATTTTTGGAAACGATATTTTTAATCGTAGATTCTCGACGAATCGCCCTCCCTACCAAGAGCGGTCTAGTAAACTCTAACCTCCCGCCCGCCCACATACGCCTGGCCAGATCGACAGAGGGTAAAAACCCACCCCGTTCAGGATGTCCATCGTTCCCCAATTCAGAGAAAGGCACCACTGCGGCGAAAAACATCCAATGCCATAAACTTGGTAACTCCCGACCCATGAGTTGGTGCGGGGCTGTCATGTTAAGCGTCGCATACATCTTTGCAACACGCGACTCATCCACATTATCCAGAGCCGTCACAGTGCGCCCAATCCAATCGCTAAATAAATTCTTAGGATCCATTAAATCAATGTCTAACGTTCATAACAAAAAGTTCATCGTCTATTCGTGATGATGAACTATCGTTTTTGTAGTCGTAAAGTGCTCAAGCGCTATAAAACCTTTTTCTCGCCCATGACCACTTTTCTTCATCCCACCAAAAGGTAACTCCACACCACCCCCAGCACCATAATTATTGATGAATACTTGTCCACAGTTCATGCGTTTTGCGACTCGCTGCTGCCGGTTTCCATCCTTCGTCCAAACTGAACCAACTAAGCCGTAATCCGTTGCATTCGACAATCTTATGGCATCAAGTTCATCATCAAAAGGTATAGCCGAGAGAACTGGGCCAAAAACCTCATCACACGCTAACCGATGATCACGAGGCACATTTCCAAAGAGTGCCGGCTTCACCCAAAAACCGTTTTGATCAAGCCCATCAGCAAACACACCCTCAGCGAGCAGTTCGATACCTGACTTGATCGCATCGGTTCTAAATCCGTCAACAAGGGATTGTTGTCGCACGTTCATTAATGGACCACAATCGAGATCCATCTCTGGCGTTCCCACTCTCACTTTCGCGAACTGCGCTGCCACTTGGTTCATGAATTCGTTGTAAATTTCTTTTTGAACGAGTAGCCGACTTCCGGCGGAGCATGTTTGTCCCGCATGTTGAATGATGGCCTTCACAACAGTCGGAAGCGCTTTATCTAAATCCGCATCTGAGAAAATAAGTTGCGGTGACTTACCTCCCAGCTCTAATGTACACCCAACGAAATGTTTTGCAGTCCCCTGCTGGACTAAAGTGCCTACACGTGGCGAACCCGTGAAACTCATAAAATTAATATGTGGGTGATTCGCTAAAGCCGCCCCGGCACTCTCCCCTAATCCAGCAACAATGTTGAGTGCCCCTGCTGGAAGACCGGCCTCCAGTGCGAGTTGAGACATCACCAAGGTGGTAAGGCACGCGTCTTCAGAAGGCTTGACCACAGCAGCATTCCCGACGGCTAACGCAGGGCCCACACTCCGACCAAACTGTTGCGCAGGATAATTCCAAGGAATGATGTGAGCAGTTACGCCATATGGCACCCGGTGCACACTGACGCTGTAACCGCCTAAATAAGGGATCACCTGGCCATGTAATTTATCAGCAGCACCAGCATAGAATTCGAAATATCGGGCCGCTGCGGTGATGTCAGCACGACCTGCCGTTATCGGCTTGCCTGTATCTCGAGATTCAAGACTAGCTAATTCTTCAAAATTTTCCAAAATAAGCTGAGACCAGCGGTACAAGATTCGACTGCGCTCAACTGGAGCCATCCGACCCCAATCACCATCTAGAGCATTCTGAGCAGCACAGACCGCAGCATTAATATCGGCCTCATCACTATCAGGTATGGTTGCAAATGTTTTCCCATTACACGGATTGATCATATCTAAGGATTGACCGGTTTGAGCCGGTACATATTTACCGTCAATCAAATTTAAATACGATTTAATTTCTAATGCTGACATTACTCACTCCACTCTCTTAATATTTAAAAAAAGAATATTGATCTGAACTCAATTCACACGACGTTAAATAACACCGAAATTTTTAAGCTCATCGATTTCACTATCGCTGTATCCAAATTCGGATAAGATCTTTTCTGAATGCTCGCCCGCCTCTGGAATACGGTCCATCCGAGGCAAGAATTCTTTTGGAGCACCTGGGTGGAGCATTGCCTTTACTGGTCCATTCGATGAGTCGACCAATCGCCACCTGTCGCGCGCCGCGAGTTGCTCATGATCCCAAACTTGTTGCATTGAATTCATAGAGGCGTTTCCAATTTTTGCAGCATCCAAGCACTCAGTGACCGAAGCCAAAGTCATTTGGGAAAATACTTCAATGATGATTGCACGTAGCTCATGACGGAATTCTGATCGCTTCGTATTTGATGAGAATCGCTGATCCGTTTTAAGGTGAGGTTGCTGCAGTACTTTATCGCAAAAAATAACCCATTCACGCTCATTCTGAAGTCCTAATATCACCGTTTTGCCATCACCAATTGGGAATGGCCCATAAGGATAAATTGTCGCATGCGAAGCTCCAGCTCTCGCAGGAGGCTCGGCACCATCGTAAGCGTAGTACAAGGGGAAACTCATCCATTCGGCCATGGTTTCAAGCATTGAAATATCAATATGACATCCAGCGCCTGTTTTCTGCCGACTAATAATCGCCGCAAGAATATTACTAAAGGCATACATTCCCGCGGAAATATCTACGATAGAACATCCTGCTTTAGCAGGCTCATCCTTGGAACCCGTGACGGACAAAAGACCCGACTCAGCTTGAATCAAAAGATCGTAAGCTTTCTTATCTCTATAGGGGCCATCTGAGCCATATCCAGAGATATCACAGACTATTAGTTGAGGATAGCGGTCTTTCAATTGCCCATAAGAAAAGCCCATTCGCTCTGAGGCCCCTGGCGCGAGATTCTGTAACAGCACGTCCGCACCTTTTAATAATTTGTATACGATTTCGAGACCCTTTGCTTGTTTCAAATCAAGCGTGATACTTTCTTTGGAGCGATTCGTCCACACAAAGTGAGACGCTAAACCATTAACGCGATCGTCATAAGCCCGCGAGGGATCACCACCTCTAGGTCTTTCTATCTTGATTACGCGGGCTCCCAAATCCGCTAACTGCCGCGTACAGAATGGTCCCGCTATAACATGCTCAAGCGCGACAACTGTTATTCCTTCTAGTGGACGCATATTGTGTTATTCCTGACGATTTCAAATTTAGGGACAAACTCTAACACGCAGAAGACGAGCGTCTCAGTTAGAGAAGTGACATTGATCCCCAAGCAAGGCTTCTCTAAATCGGTTTTTTAACAGCGCCCCATCACGAGGTGGGAGCACTAGTTCATCTGATTTAGGATCAACCTTAACCTGAGCAAACATTAAGCCAGAACCGTCTATTTCTTTTTTAAGAGAAGTAAGTTCATTTTCATCCGTAATTATAGAAGAATTTGTAAATCCACACGCACTTGCAACCGCTGCCAAATCAACGCCAAATCCAGTATGCGTTTTTTGTTTTCCTGTCTCACCATAAATCTCATTGTCTAAAACAACAATCGCAAGATTTGTAGGTTGAATCACACCTATCGTCGCAAGCGAATTAAGCCCCATCAATAATTCACCATCACCTGTGACCACCAAGACGCGCTTGGTTGGTTGAGCCAATGCAAGCCCAAGTCCCGTAGCTAATGCACCACCCATTCCACCCCACATTGGAAAGTTTAAGGGATGATCTCCAGCCGCCGTTATATCCCAGGCGGGCGCACCTAAACCGGCCACCACAAGAAGATCACCTCTAGACCGTAATAAATGCTCAACCACTTGTCTGCGATTTAATAATATCATCCACGTCCTTATGGCAATTTAAGTTTCCACTCAAAGGCTCGATCAACGACCAAAAGTTTTCGCACCTAAAACCCGTTGATCAATCAGTACGGCTGTCGGCCTGTAGGTATTGAATGCAAATCGTATGGCACCCTCAGCGCATTCCGCGACTTCGTCATTTTTTTGTGCTCGAAACGTTGTAACGCCCATCTCTTTCAAGACATGCTCTGCCCCCTGACCCATCGGCACTTGCCAAGGATTAAATTCGCCCCAATCACCACGCATGGTCACGATCATGGGAAGCGGCACCTGACAAGTATTCAACATAGAGAGCATATTGATACAATTACCTACTCCACTGGATTGCATTAACAGTAAACTTTTTTTTCCACCAAGCCAGGTTCCCATTGCCAAAGAAATACCTTCCTCCTCCGAGGTTAGCCGAACGGTTTGGATACCTTCATGAGATACACATAAATCAATCAACTGAGATAGACCTGCATCTGGGACAAAACTCACTATAGAAATGTCTTGCTCGCATATCAAATCGAATACCGTCTTACTCCAGTGGTTCGCAAGGTTCATGTTCATGGCTCAAAACTATAGATTAAATCTCTATTACGATCTTTCCGACATGCTTGCCAGACTTGAGATGCCTAAACGCGTCGGCAGCATTTTCTAAACGAAAACTCGAATCAATAACGGGTTTAATCCCATGATAGTCGATAGCACGCACCATGGCTTCAAATTGCAGTCGCGATCCAACCGCTATCCCCTGCACGCGAATAAAAGGGCCCAGTAGAGACTTCACAGAAATCGTAGCCTCATGGCCTCCCACAAAACCAATCACGGCGACGAATCCACCAAAACATACTACCGACAATGATTCAGATAAGGTGTAACCAGTTGTTTCGATAACAATATCTACTCCTCTACCTCCGGTTGCATCTTTGGCCAGTGCGGCCCAATTACTGTGCGTTTTGTAATTAATCCCGACATCAGCACCCAACTGCTTCGCTTGGCTAAGTTTTTCATCACTAGATGATGTCAGTATTACTTTGGCTCCAGCCATTTTTGCAAACTGCAACGCAAATAAAGCCACACCACCCGTTCCTTGAACGAGCACCGTGTCTCCGGACTTAATTCCGCCCTGCTCTAGGGCATTCCATGCCGTGAGGGCTGCGATCGGAAGCGTTGCGCACTCCCTAGCGGTAAGAGAAGCAGCGGCCGTAACCGCCTCTTGTTCTGGCACTACAATATACTCTTGCAACACCCCTGAGAGCGGCGCACCGAGTGTCTTTGTCGTGCGCTGCTGCTGAGTCGGTTTTCCGCTATACCACCCTTGCGTATAGACTGGAATTACTCGATCCCCCTCCTTAAAACGGGTAACCCCATCTCCGACCTTGACTACCTGCCCGGAACAATCGGAACACGGGACGTATGGTAGGTTTAAATGCGGCATGAATTTTTGGTCCAGAATTGCCAGATCACGATAATTAAGACTAGCTGCCTCTATCTTGATCAAGACTTCTCCGTTCTGCACCGAGGGCTTGGTTCTCTCACAAAGACGCAAATCATCAATTGCAAAATCGACAGCTTCTACTGCTCGCATTAGCTCTGACACCTACACTCCTTTATATTTAATAACGGCAACCAATTGGATATTCGCACTGATTATGCGGCGCGACTGTTTTTATTTTTTGTCGCAAATCCCAGAAGCAGTTTAAAATAATTGTTATCGCAGATCTTGGAAAGATCACTATAAACCAAATAAGAATCGTAAAAGGACGCTCCCTATGAAGTTTTACAAAATTGCGGTGATTGCCGGAGACGGCATTGGAAAAGAAATCATGCCTGAGGGGTTGCGGGTATTAGATGCTGTCGCTCGAAAATACAACTTCGAACTCAAATTCGATGAATTTGATTGGAGCTGCGACAACTACGAAAAACACGGTTGGTGGATGCCCCCCTCTTGGCGAGAGGACATCGGAGGACATGACTGTATTTTCTTTGGCGCAAATGGTTGGCCCGCCGCAGTACCTGACCACATAGCGTTATGGGATTCTTTAATTAAATATCGTAGGGAATTTGACCAATACGTAAACTTGCGCCCAGTCAAACTCCTACCAGGAGTGAAGTGTCCATTAGCCGATCGCAAGCCAGGTGACATCGATTATCTGGTTGTTCGTGAAAATACCGAAGGTGAGTATTCTTCCATCGGCGGCAGAATGTTCGAAGGCACCGATCGAGAGACGGTCACACAAACGTCAGTTTTTACGCGAAAAGGTGTAGACCGCATCATGCAATACGCTTTCGGATTAGCGCAAAAGAGAGATAGAAAACATGTGACATCAGCTACCAAATCAAATGGTATTGCGATCACCATGCCCTACTGGGATGAACGCTTTAAAGTAGTGTCGGCTGAACATCCAAACATCACTACAGACCAATATCACATTGATGGCCTCACAATCCAACTCATTTTAAATCCGCAGCGGTTCGATGTTATCGTCGCTTCTAACTTGTTTGGCGATATTATCTCAGACATTGGGCCAGCCACTGCAGGAACCATTGGTATAGCGCCATCTGCAAACATCAATCCTGGGCGAAACTTTCCATCCCTATTTGAACCAGTGCATGGCTCAGCTCCTGATATTTATGGCAAAAATATCGCAAACCCAATCGCTCAAATTTGGTCGGGCGCAATGATGCTAGATCATCTTGGCGAACACGCTGCCGCTAGAGCGATCACCAATAGTATTGAAGCGTGTTTGGTTTCCGGTCCTGTTACTCCTGATCTTGGCGGATCAGCTGCAACCTCCGATGTTGGTAAAGCGATTGCCAATTCATTTACGTAAACCTCAAATAGTTCAATGTGCTTAGAGGATATCGAATATCGTAATTCCTAAATATTCAAGAAGAGGGGCATATCGTAACTTTGGCGATGAATGAGCCAGAAACTCGTAATGCACTGACGGGCAATACCGCAGCTGATGAATTTGTCAGTATCTGGGATAAGATTGATTCGAATAAAAAAATTAAAGCCGCCATCATCAATGGAAGTAGGGCCGTATTTTCTGCTGGGGGCAGCCTAAAGCAATCCGTCAAATGGTTAACTCTTAGTTTTTTTGGACAGATAGGCATCCATCGTTGTAGGATACTTGACCAATTTAAAATTGGGATTATTCAAGCTTCAATGTAGGCAGTCACCAAAAAAGACTAGAAGAGATTTGCCCTTCAATTTTAACTATAAATATAGGAAAATATCGTGTCTGATTTCCGATTAGAACATGCCAATATCCCGTCTCAAAACCCTCATGATCTGGCGAAATGGTACGCTGAAACCTTCAAGTTAGCAGCAGATCAACATGTGGTGAGAGGTGATGGGATCTTAATCGCGTTCCAACAAGGCACCCCTATCAACCAACCTGCAGTGCTTCACCTCGGATTTAGAGTGCGCAATATGGCAAAACTGCATGAGTGGAGAGATCGGTTCGACAAGGCACTGAAAGTTGGACCTGAGTTCACATCCTTTCAAGTACTCGACCCTGAAGGCAATTGTGTTGAAATCTACGCAGAAAACGCAAGCGTTTGATTTAGGCTAGCGCCACCAACCATTACACTTTAATCAGTAGATTGAAGGGAAAACTATGAAAATCGGGATATTAGGGTGCGGTGCTATGGGCAGCGTCTACGCTGCCCTATTGGCTGACGCAGGTCATGACGTATGGGCAGTTGATACCTGGCAAGATCACGTAGAAGCGATCAAAAAAAATGGCTTGCGCTTAGAGGGCGCATCTGGATCTCGAATTGTCAAACTAAATGCCACAACAGATACAAGTGAAGTTGGAGAGTGTGACCTAGTCATCATCGCGACCAAGGCAATGCATGTAGGGGCCGCCGCAGAGTCAGCCGTATCTTTGATGGGTGTCAACACAGTGGTACTCTCGATTCAAAATGGCTTAGGAGGTCCTGAAGCCGCAGCAAAAATACTAGGATTTGAGAAAGTAGCAATTGGTGTGGTTGGTGGCTTCGGCGCGTCCATTAAAGAACCAGGGTACGCCCACCACAATGGCTGGGAACTCGTTAGGTTGGGTGAGTTTTCTGGGCCAGTGACCGATAGACTCCGCACGATTGCGGCAACGTGGGAGTCCGGCGGATTTCGCGTAGAGTGCTTTGATGACATTGACCAACTAATCTGGGAAAAACTAATCTGCAACGTGTGCTTCTCGGGGACTTGTACGATAACAGGTCTCACAGTAGGAGAGGTGATGGAAGATGCGGACGCATGGATTTGCGCGTCGAATTGTGCACGGGAAGCTTTTAACGTTGCGATGGCTAAAAACATTAATGTTCGAATTGATGATCCTATCAAATATGTCAAAAATTTCGGATCAAAAATACTAAACGCTAAACCGTCGATGCTGCTTGATCACTTAGCGGGGCGGATGTCTGAGATCGATGCCATTAACGGTGCAATACCGAATGTCGGATTACAAGTAAGCGTTGAGACTCCGTTTAATTCAGCGATCAGCGCTTTAGTAAGAAATAAAGAAAAACAAATGGGTGTCCGTTAAAAGTCATTCAAGATAATTAAAACAGGAGATGGGGATGGAACAATTCAAGATGTACATAGATGGTGATTTTATCGAAGCGGCTTCAGGCGAATGGTTTGACAGCTTTAACCCTTTCACTGGAAAAGTTTGGGCACAGGTGGCTGCAGGTGGCCCAGCAGATGTGGATCGGGCTGTGCAGGCAGCACATCGAGCATTTACCAGCGGCCCTTGGTCAGAATTGACCGCGAGTCAGCGTGGCATGCTAATTCATAGGCTCGGTGATCTAATCGCTAGAGACGCGCAAAAACTTGCAGAAATGGAAGTGAAAGACAACGGAAAACTAATCGCAGAAATGCTAGGTCAAGTCAACTACGTTCCTCAGTGGTATTACTACTTTGGCGGCCTAGCCGATAAAATTGAAGGCTCAGTGATTCCGCTCGACAAAAAAGGCTACTTCAATTTCACACGCCATGAACCTCTCGGCGTTGTCGCCGCGATCACCGCTTGGAATTCACCGCTGCTATTACTAGCATGGAAACTGGCACCAGCGTTAGCGGCAGGATGCACAGTCGTGATCAAGCCCTCAGAGTTTACTTCGGCATCCACCTTAGAGTTTATCAAACTCATTAAAGAGGCAGGCTTTCCAGACGGCGTTGTCAACGTAGTTACGGGTTATGGAAAAGACGTCGGCGAACCACTTACCTCTCATCCGCTCGTTCGAAAAATTGCGTTTACTGGCTCTGATGCTACTGGAAGAGCCATCAATCAAGTAGCTGCGAAATCATTTAAACGGGTCACACTCGAACTCGGTGGAAAATCCCCTAACATTGTTTTTGACGACGCTAACTTAGAGGATGCGGTTAACGGTGCAGTATCAGGCATCTTTGCAGCAACCGGACAAACGTGTATTGCTGGATCGCGTTTGCTTTTACAGGAAAACATTCATGACGAATTCATGGAAAAGCTCATTGCGCTTGCTAGAACTGCTCGCATGGGTAATCCCATGAGTACCGAGACCCAGGTAGGACCGATCACCACAAAACCACAGTACGACAAAGTTCTTAGTTATATTGATGTGGCTAAAAATGAAGGTGCTAATTTGGCCCTCGGTGGCACAGCGGCCACCCGACCAGAATGCGGTGATGGATGGTTCATCGAGCCAACTGTGTTCACAGGGGTTACAAATGACATGAGGATCGCGCAAGAAGAAGTATTCGGACCGGTACTCTCTGTGATTAAGTTCAAAGACGAAGAGGAAGCGGTCGAAATTGCAAACGATATTCGATTCGGTTTAGGCTCTGGAGTTTGGACCAGTGACATTGGTCGAGCCATCAGGATGTCAGAAAAAATTCAAGCAGGAACAGTTTGGGTGAATACGTATCGCGCAGTGAGCTACATGTCTCCATTCGGGGGTTACAAAGATTCCGGTGTGGGCCGGGAAAGCGGTATTGAAGCGATTTATCAATACCTACAGACAAAGAGTGTTTGGATCAACATAGGGGCCAAAACTGGAAATCCATTCGTCCTAAAATAACAACACATATTCTTTAGGGAGTTTCATTATGAAAGGCATCGTTTTCCCCGGCAAGAAAAAACTAGAAATCTTAAACTTTCCAGACCCAACTCCAGGACCTGGAGAGGTGGTTTTAGAGATTAAAGCGTCTGGCATGTGCGGCAGTGATCTAAAGTTCTATAGAGCAGAGGGAGGGGCCTCGTCCCTTGGTCTGGGCGATTTTGATGGGCCTATCATCGCTGGTCACGAACCATGCGGTGTTGTTGTTGCTGTTGGTCAAGGGGTACCAAAAAATGTTGCACAAAAAGGTATGCGAGTCATGCAGCACCACTACCGTGGTTGTGGTTCATGTGATCATTGCTCAACGGGATGGGAACAACTTTGCGTTGATGGAGTCAAGGAAGTTTTCGGAGTAACCGGGCATGGTGCACATGCTAAATATATGAAATGTCCCGCAAGGACGCTTGTAGCGCTCCCTGACGAACTCTCATTTAAATCAGGAGCCGCAATCTCCTGCGGCACAGGTACAGCCTGGGGTGCATTACAACGACTGGAACTGATGGGCGATCAGACAATCGCAGTTTTTGGCCAAGGTCCCGTAGGATTATCTGCCACCTTCCTTGCCTCGCGAATGGGCTCTCGAGTAATCGCCCTTGATACAAGTGAAGAACGCCTACAACGAGCAAAGGGATTTGGAGCTGATGTACTGATTAACCCTGCCAAAACAGAAAATGTGGTTCAGGCGATCCGTGACGCAACACACGGTCGTGGTGCACACGCCTCTCTGGACTGCTCATCCGCTCCTGCCGCACGCACGCAAGCGGTGCAGTGCGTGCGCACTTGGGGTAAAGCTTGCTTTGTTGGTGAAGGGGATATCGTGACACTGAATGTCAGTAACGATATGTTAAGACGTCAGGTCACAATCATTGGCTCCTGGACCTTCTCAAAAGTTGGACAAGCTAAATGTGCTGAGTATGTGGCTGATAAAGAAATTTCGTTAGATGCCCTCTTCACACATGAGTGGAAGTTAGATCAAGCGAAAGAGGCCTACGAGCTATTTGATCTGCAACATTCTGGAAAAGGCGTCATTGATCCCTCTTAGAACTGAACATACGTCAACATTATGTTTGAAGGATTTCAATTAAAAACGATCGAAGTTGAGGATGTTTCGATACGACTAAGAATAGGGGGAGATGGCCCGCCTCTTCTGTTGTTGCATGGTAATCCACAAACACATGTCATGTGGCACTTAGTCGCTCCCGAGCTCAGTAAACGCTTTACCGTTGTCGCCACCGATTTAACTGGATACGGCGAAAGCTCCAAACCTGCATCGTCTGTTGACCATGGGGCTTACAGCAAAAGATCTATGGCTAGCGATCAGATTGCGGTAATGAGAAAACTCGGATTTAAACAATTCAGCGTTGCCGGCCATGACCGGGGCGGTCGAGTCGCCTACCGAATGGCACTAGATCATCCAGCCAGTATCAAAAAACTAGCCGTTCTTGACATTATTCCCACACTGGAATCGTTCCAGCGCTCCAATTCAGACTTTGGCTTAGGGTATTACCACTGGTTTTTCTTGGCTCAACCCAGCCCATTACCCGAAACTCTAATAAACCAAAACTCTGAATGGTTTTGGCACTGGCATACCAATCGGCCAACAAGAAACTTCTTTGCGGAAGCAGCTGTTGATGACTATCTCAAATGCTTTAAAAATCCTGAAACCGTTCGCGCCATGTGTGAAGACTACCGAGCTGGCATATCAATTGATTGTGAACATGATCTCGCCGATCAGAAGAGTGGCAATAAAATAACCTGCCCAGTATTAGCTCTATGGGGGAAACAAGCAAAACTAGAACAGTGGTATGACACTCTCGATATCTGGCGATCATGGGCAAGCACTGTTCAAGGCTTCGAGATTGATTGCGGACATTACCTGGCCGAAGAAGAACCCGAACAAACAATTAAGGCATTAAATGATTTTTTCTGACGGATCCACTACCACTCCGAAACCTACTAATTTTGGATGGAGCATCAAACCAAGCTTAGCTCTTCTACTGAGCGGTCCAGCCTCCATCAACAATCAAGTGCGTGCCAGTCACCATACCCGCTGCCGGAGATGCCAAATAAACAGCAGCGGCAGCCACATCTTCCATTTTGGCCAAACGACCCATTGGAATTCTAGAAGTGACAAAGTCTTTCTTCTCAGGCGTATCTACGATACGCCTGACCATAGGTGTTTCTGAAAATGTTGGGCCAATGCTGTTAACGCGGATATTTTTATCAGCCAACTCGACTGCCATCGCTTTAGTGAGCCCCTCAATCGCATGCTTGGTCATACAATAAACAGTCCTATTCGGAGAACCCACATGCCCCATCTGCGAGGACATATTGACGACACTCGCACCTTTCTCAACTAAATCTGCAGACTTCAGCATCACTTGGACTGCTGACTGCGCAACTACAAAACAAGCCCGAACATTTAAATCAAGCATAATATCCAAATGATCGTCACTGACGTCGAGAAAAGGTTCTGGAAAATTTGTACCCGCATTATTAACAAGAATATCTAAACGTGATAACCCGCCTATCGCACTGCGTAGGTTTCTGTCATTCGTAACATCGCAGACGATTACAGAGGCCTCACCACCATTCTGGCGTATGGAATCAGCATTTTCTTGTAGGTAACTTTCGGTCCGCCCAAGTAAAACAACTGACGCGCCGGCCTTAGCATAAGCCATGGAAATCGACGCACCAAGGCCTTGGCCAGCTCCTGTTATCAGCGCCACTCGCCCGTCAAGTCGAAAAGAAGACATGGAAAACCGATCCGTCATGAGCTGATCCGTCGTGACTTCATGCTCCATTCCCGATTTACCACTACCGAACTAAGTCACCTCAAGTATCAGGCTGACTTACCAAACATATCGTCAACGTGTGCTTGTGGTAAACGTTTTGTTAATAGACTCACCACGATCATCGTGACTGCTGCCGCAATAATGCATAGGCCTGCGATCGAAAACGGATTTTTATAGGGCTCATCTTTAAGCACATAACAATAGATGATGCTGGCTCCAAAACCAAACACACCCACCAAGAATGAGGCAATTGCCCCAGCCTTAGTAGCCCTTCTCCACAGAGCACCAATCAAGAGAGGTCCCGTTGCTCCGGAGAGAATGCCACCAACCCCAATCCACAATAACACCACCAAAAACTGCGGTGGTTCCCACGCTAGCCAGCAAGCCACCACGCCAACCAAAACAACGCCAACTCGAGAAATATTGAGCGCTATTTGTTCAATTTGCTCTTTGGATTTGTGTTTATGGATGACTGGTGCAAAGGTCCTTTTATACAGATCGTTACTGAAAATAACCGCGATGGAGATAAATAGGCCATCAGCCGTCGACATAATGGCTGACAACACACCAATGCCTAAGAGTCCAGCAAAAAACGGGTGTAAGAGTTGTGTGAATAAAACAGGAATGGCCGCATCAGGTTTAATGTCTGCACCAAATAATGCTCGAGCGTGCAATCCACCCAAAACAGTAAAGCCTAAGATGGAACCGACTGGAATGGCGATTAGCATGAATGTACGAATTTGTTTGGGGTCTTTGAGCGCAAACGCTAACTTTCCGACATGTGGATTCATAGCGAACGGGAGGTGCGCAACGAAAAGCAATGTAACCAACCAGAAACTACCGAAGTATAAGTCACCCTCCTTAAAGTAGTTATCCCAACCCAAACTCGGGTCTTGCAGGACCAAGGCGTCGTTAATGACCGATGGACCCGTACCTTCGAGACCGACACCCATGAAAAATATCACGGCAATGAAAAGCGCGACCAAAACCATCACTACACCTTGTATGCCATCCGTCATAATGTCAGCATGAGAACCGCCCATAGCAACATAAAGGGCAATCACCCCAACACTGACTATAACTCCAACTTTATAATTTAGATTGAGTAATACCTCAAATATTGTAGCTGCTGCAACAATTTGAGCGGCTATATAATACACCAGCAAAATCGAGACGAGCGCAAACCCAATTCTCAAAAAGTCACTGTTATAACGCTGCCCCAAGAATTCAGGCAGTGAATTTGAGCGAAACTTATCTCCAGCACGCTTAATCAGTCTGATCGCTAAAAGCATCCCTAAGTAAATCGCAATCGGATATGTCGCAGGATACCAAATTGCTGCGAAACCTTTGGAATAAGCCATTCCCGGCACACTCATGAACGTCGCCCCACTCGCGATTGTTCCGGCAAAAGCAAATGCCAACGTTACGGGGCCATAAGCGCCACGAGCCACCGCGAAGTCCTCGTCTGTTTTGGTTTTCTTCATCCCCGCAAAACCAATACCGATAAACATCAATATAGACGCGGCTAATAAACCCCATCCCCACATTCCGATATACGTATCCATAGATTATTTGCTCTCTAAAAAAAATTTAAAACGAGACTAAATTGCACTTAGATACTTCATTTTTCCCAATCTGATTTTCTAGCTACATAGGTCATAGCAATTACCCAATAGCCGACGACGATAATGCACATGAGGGTTAGAACGTTCATAATGTATTCTCCTAACTAAATATTTTTTAGTTTTGAATTAATTAAAGAATGCTAACACTAATACAGCCAATACTATTTTTTTTAACTTATGCCACCATTTTTGCAAAGCACAAATATCCGCCTAATCAAACGTAATAACTGTAGCAATTAAAGCAATGCAATATTATTTTAACAATGACAATACGTTTGTGGCATCAGTAAGACAGATCTTAATCATATATTTATTAGGGAGAATTCTTCTACTTTTTGTCGGCGGGTTCTTCATTTCTGCGCATGCAGCATCAACTAATGTGTCAGTCATAAGTTTGGGAGAAATTGTGACCTACCCAAGCACGACCGCCTTCGCGTCCGTCATAACACTTAACGACAGTAGATTATCTGCAGAGGTGTCCGCTAGGATCTTGGCCATCAACGTAGAAATAGGTCAAGTGGTTGAAAAAGGTGATGTCTTAATCAAGCTAGATCCAACAGATCACAATATTGCATTGCAACAGGCAGAAGCAAATCTGACATCCGCTCAATCTAAGTTTGATCTCAGCAAAAGACAACTAGACAGAGCGCAAGCATTAGTCTCCAAAGGATTCATTTCTTCGGAAGCGCTAAACGTGAAGGAAACCGACTTTGCGAGCACTGAATCTTTGGTCGCCCTCTATCGAGCACAGTATGAGGCTGCAAAGCGATCGGTAGCAAAATGTACGATTAGAGCGCCGTTTAAATCGATCATTCGAGAACGGTTGGGCCAAGTTGGCGAAATTACAACACCAGGCTTTTCTCTGCTACGATTGAGCGATCTTGAGAAAATAGAGGTTGAAGCCAAAATTCAACCTAGAGATGTTGAATCTCTAAGAGCCAGCTCCTCCGTTAAGTTTATAAGTAGCGAGCAATCCTACCCTGTAACAATTAAGCGGATCGTTTCCGTGGTGAACGAGAAAGACCGCAATCAAAAGGTTCGTTTACGGTTTCTGAAAAAGAAACCACCAATAGGGTCAGCCGGAACCATTATGTGGTACACCAATAAACCGCATGCGCCAGCGAGTTTAATAGTTAAAAGAAATGGACAACTAGGCTTATTTACATACACCGCGGGGAAAGCAAGATTCTTGGCACTTCCTCATGCATTAGAGGGAAGCCCAGCATTCATTAACCTTCCACTCGAAACTTTAGTGATTCATCAAGATCAATATAGACTGCAAGACGGCCAACCTGTTTCGATTTCTGGTGGTCAGTAAATTATTAATGTCCCGCTAAATCATGTCACTGATTAAGCAATTCTTATCCAATCATGTGATCGCAAACTTGACATTTGTGATCGTCATACTCATGGGCATTGGTGGTTATCTCTCGATACCAAGAGAGCAAGATCCAGAAATTAATTTTAATTGGATCAATGTCACTACTGGATTGAGAGGTGCCTCAACCGAAGATATAGAGAAATTGGTAACGCAGCCACTAGAGGATGCAATTCGACAAGTTTCGGACATTCGTTATGTGTCATCGCGCAGCCAAGAGGGCGTTTCCACCATACTGGTACGTTTTCAAGATCTCTCGAGCGCAACCTTTGATAAACGTATTAACGATTTGCGTCGAGAAATACAAAACAAAGCCGGTCAAGAATTGCCAGCTGGAGTCAGTGATCCACGCATTATAGAAGTGACGACATCCAACGGTTTTCCATCGGCAATGGTTTTAGTTTTAGGTCAAGCTGATGACGAACTATTACGCAATTCGGCACGTCAAGTACGTGATGAGTTAGAAAGGTTATCAGGGGTAGATGACGTATTTGCCGTTGGGTTACATGACCCAGAATTGCTCGTCGAATTCAATCCTAGACAATTAGAAGCACATCAAGTATCCCCAACCCATGTTGCAGATTCGGTCTTTGCGTGGTTTCAAGACGTTTCTGCTGGCGGCATCACGGCGGGCAACCAAGATTGGCTAGTTCGTTTAGTGGGGAAAAAAAATGACCCGGAATTTCTGAATTCCATTCCGGTTAAGCTGATTAAAAACGCCGATTATGTCCCACTATCAGCAGTAGCTAACGTTTCGACATCCAGAGAAAAACCCATTCAACTTGCTAGCCAAAATGGGCAACACGGCATACTTCTATCAGTCACCAAAAAAAGCTATACGAATACGATTGATCTGGTTGATCGTATTAGCGCTTATCTTGATGAAAAAAATACCACTCTTTTTAAAAACGGTATCAGTCTGAACTTAGTGGACGACCAAACCATTCCGACCAAAGAAGCCATCAACGTCATGCAGGCCAATGCCGGCTTTGGATTGTTATTGGTCCTCGTAACAACTTGGGCTTTTCTCGGTAGTCGTATGGCCATTTTGATCAGCCTCGGTATTCCATTTTCAATTGCAGGAACCTTCGCCGTTATTTATGCCATTGGTTGGACACTTAACGTATCCATACTCCTTGGGGTCGTAATTGCTTTAGGCATGTTGGTGGATGACGTTGTTGTTGTTGTAGAGGCAATTTACTATCGACTTTCAAGAGGGTTTGACGCAGCTACAGCTTCTATAGAAGGGTTGCGAGAAGTTTTTGCCCCTGTACTGACGTCTGTACTCACAACAGTTGCGGCCTTTTTGCCACTCATGCTGCTACCTGGAATTGTGGGGAAATTTATGCTCGTGGTGCCCGCTGTTGTGACGCTGGCACTTGCATTTAGTTTATTGGAAGCGTTTTGGATCCTACCCGCGCACATCATGGCTATGAAGCTAAACTTAAACAGTAAATCCCGCGTGCACCGCATCAGAGAAAGTAAGACACGATTGATACGACACAGATATAGCAAAGCACTCCTGTTTGCTATCAGATGGCCAAAAACATTTTTATCAATTACGGGACTTAGTTTTGCCATCGCGGTATATGCATGCGTGGCGGGCTTCGTGCAGATTCAATTTTTCGCCTTTGATCCCATACGTATTTTTTATGTCAACGTTGATATGCCCTCTGGCACCCCATTAGAAGAGACCATGCGATGGACTAAAAAGATCGAAGCAAAAGTTAGAAATCACGTCTCTCCTGAAGAAGAACGTGCCATCACATCAATAGCGGGTATCAAATATACGGATACTGCTCCGCTTTATGAAAGCCGTTATGGTCAGGTGATTGTTAGCCTCAAACCGCATGAGGGCAATCTTAGGGAAGTAGATATGGTGATCGAAGACATGAGGGCTGAGGTAGGCACTAACAATGGGGTCGCGAATGTAACGTTTACCCGCATCTCGGGAGGACCTCCTCTCACCAAACCTATTAGCGTCAAAATCCGAGGTGATAATTTTGGGGACTTAAGAGCGGTTACCTCTCACTTGCAAAACTTTCTGGGCACGATCGAATCTGTATCGGATATCAGTAGTGACGATAGTCCAGGTCGAAACGAATTAAATTTGAAACTTAATTACGAATCAATCAATCAGATCGGAATAGACCCCCTATCGGTAACTCGATCAATCCGATTATTCGTCGATGGTGAAATCGTCACTTTCCTACAATCGGAAGGTGAAAAAATAGAGGTTCGTGTTAAAGCTCAATCAAACGACTTAGCGGGAATAGATGAACTTCTATCCCGTTCGATTTCAACGCCCTCGGGCGAGCAGGTCGCGTTGCGAGAATTAGTACATGTCGAAACAGGAAGGTCAAGCGAGAGCATTCAACATCACAACTTTCGAAGAACCATTACGCTTGAAGCGGATATTGATCGAGAAAAAATCAACGAAATAGAAGTTAATGGTCTCATTAAGAATGAATGGGAAAAAATCAAGTTAGATCACCCTAATGTCTCGCTCGATTTCTCAGGTACATTGGACGATATACAAGAAAGCCTAGATGCCATGCTGTTACTTTTCCTATTCGGTATCAGTCTCATTTACTTATTGATAGGAACACAATTCAAAAGTTACTTCCAACCACTGATGATTCTAGTTACCGTTCCCTTAACATTTATAGGGGTCGTTATTGGCCTCATCATTACGCAGCATCCGCTGAGTCTATACACGATGTACGGCGTTGTCGCCCTTGCTGGAATTTCTGTGAATAGCGCAATCGTTCTAATCGATGCTGCGAATACTCGCAGGAAAGAAGGTATGAATAGTACTCAAGCCATCGTATTCGCAGCACGTCGGCGCGTTATTCCTATTTTGATTACCTCTTTCACGACGATCGCAGGATTACTCTCACTCGGATTAGGTCTTGGCGGAAACTCTCTATTATGGGGACCGATTGCGTCGGCAATTATGTGGGGGCTGGGTGTGTCTACCTTAATGACGTTATTTGTGATCCCCCTGCTTTATAAAACGTTCTCGCGTTAAGTTCATTTTTTATCAGCGACCCAAATAGTTTCCAGCTCTCGTTCAGCGGCTTGCATCTGGCTAATTAAGTCAAGCGGACAATGAGAAATATGCAAGCTATCCAGATGCCGTTGACTCAAAAACTCCTTACTTACCATCTGATGGAGATATCCAATTAATCCGTCAAAATATCCTTCTACGTTCAAGATCCCTACCGGCTTTACATGAATGCCTAATTGGTACCAAGTCCACGCCTCAAAGAGCTCGTCCATCGTGCCTATGCCTCCAGGCATCGCTATAAATGCATCGGCCAAATCAATCATCTTCGCTTTACGCTCATGCATTCCTACCACCGTCACCAACTCAGTTAAGTTTTGATGTGCGCGTTCCTCTCCGCATAGTCCATGTGGTATCACGCCAGTCACCCGACCACCATGAGCGATAACCGTATCCGCCACAACCCCCATCAACCCGACTTTACCGCCGCCATAAACTAGCTCAATACCCGATTCGACAAGAACCCTACCAAGCTGAGTCGCCATAGATTCATAATGTTTCGAGATCCCTTTTTTGGATCCACAATAAACTGCAATACGCTGAATCATGTGTGATATTTTCCAGGCAATGGCAAAGCTGTTTTGTACTTAACTTGCTTGAGCGCAAAGCTTGATTTGATGTTACCAACGCCAGGTATCCTTGACAAAAAATTTAAAATAAAATCCTGTAGCGCCTGAATATCAGCAACTACGACTCTTAGCAAATAATCAGATTCTCCTGTCATGAGATAACACTCCATGACTTCTGGTCGTGACTGAATCGACTCTTCGAATCGCTCCAATGCGGACTCAACTTGTCGCTCTAATGCAACATTGATAAACACACTCACCTTCAGCCCAACCTTCAATGAATCAACCAATGACACATACTGGCTGATATATCCAGACTGCTCGAGAGCTTTAACTCGAGCTAAGCTCGGGGAAGGGGAAAGTCCAATAGCTTTGGAGAGCTCAACATTTGTAATTCTTGCGTTGTCCTGGAGGAGTCGTAAGATCTCCCAATCAATTGCATCAAGCATAATAAACAATATTAAATTTTGTATTTGAAGTATTTATAACATGATTATGCTTTATTTACCATTATTTATAAGCATAAACAGAATCACATGCTGAAAGAAATTAGCTATGATATGGGCCTGAATTTTAACGTTATAGCACAAAGGCTGGAGTAGGTTTAGATGACTGACATCTCCGATCAGAAACAAATGAATGTATCCGCGTTCTGGCGTGTACTGCCCCAAGATTTAGACCCCACCGAAACGCAAGAGTGGATCGACGCCTTCAATCAACTGATCGCAATCCAAGGCGAAGAACGGGCGACCTTTTTACTGATGAAGCTTATCGAGCGAGCAAGACGCCTGCGCGTTCCAATGCCGCCAATCCTTAACACACCTTACTCTAATACCATATCGCTATCGGATCAGCCCCCATTCCCAGGCAACCTCGAGACTGAGGCCAAACTCTCCGCCATCATCAGATGGAATGCCCTTGCCATGGTTGTCAGAGCAAACCGTGTGAATTCCGATTTGGGTGGACATATTGCGACCTACACCTCATCAGCCGATCTGTTTGAGGTCGGTTTTAACCACTTCTTTAAAGCTGGGCAAGTTGGTGACTGTGTTTACTTTCAACCCCACTCTGCCCCAGGCGTCTACGCGCGAGCCTTCTTAGAAGGCCGACTGAGCGAAGAGAATATTGCCAACTATAGACAAGAGACCGGAGGAGTAGGCTTATCATCGTATTGCCATCCATGGCTCATGCCTGATTTTTGGCAATTCCCAACAGGGTCAATGGGGCTTGGCGCAATTACTGCAATCTACCAAGCGCGATTCATGCGATATCTCGAAAATAGAGAGATACATGCCGATAGCGATCGAAAAGTATGGTGCTTCGTAGGCGATGGTGAAATGGATGAACCAGAATCAATTGCTGGTCTTTCGATAGCTTCGCGTGAAGGGCTCGACAACCTTATTTTCGTAGTTAACTGTAACTTACAAAGACTAGATGGCCCCGTTCGTGGCAACAGTTCTATTGTTCAAGAACTTGAAGGCCTTTTTGCAGGTGCGGGTTGGAATGTAATCAAGGTGATGTGGGGCTCCGATTGGGATCCATTATTTGCGCTGGATCACGATAACGTCCTCATTAAAAGACTGCATGAAACGGTCGATGGTGAGTTCCAGAAATATGCCGCAACAGATGGGCAATTTAACCGCGAAGCATTTTTCAATAAATATCCAGAATTACAAAAACTCGTATCTCATCTATCCGATGAAGATATTGACCGTCTCGAGCGTGGCGGGCACGACCCGATTAAGATTTATGCGGCCTACCACGCCGCTGTAAACCACAAAGGAAGGCCGACAGTTATTCTTGCGCAAACCAAAAAAGGGTACGGCATGGGCCATTGGGGCCAGGGGAAAATGACATCCCATCAACAGAAAAAATTAGAGAATGACGCGTTGTTAGCTTTTAGAGATCGCTTCTCTATTCCTTTGTCCGACGAAGATGTAGAAAACCTTCTTTTTTATATGCCTGAGGCTGGAACACCAGAAATGAAGTATCTGCATGGCCAACGACAAAAGCTGGGCGGCTACCTGCCTGCTCGGGTCAGACACGTAAAACCTATAATCGCCCCAAAATTAGAAGAATTTGCAAAGCTCACTGGCGGTACGGGAGAAAGAGCGCAGTCGAGCACGATGGTATTCGTACAAATGCTCTCCCAGTTATTAAAAAATAAAGAGTTTGGCAGTCGCGTGGTTCCCATTGTGGCCGACGAAGCGCGCACCTTTGGTATGCAGTCCTTATTTAGACAAGTTGCGATCTACTCCCCATTCGGTCAACTGTATGACCCTGAGGATCGGGATGAGCTGCTCTACTATAAAGAAGCTAAAAATGGTCAGATACTCGAAGAGGGTATTACCGAAGCGGGAGCAATATCATCATGGATAGCAGCTGCCACGTCGTATTCCACACATGGCACCACGATGCTTCCCTTTTATATTTTTTATTCATGCTTTGGCTTTCAACGAATCGGTGATCTAGTCTGGGCAGCTGGAGACTCTCGAGCACGAGGATTCTTACTCGGCGCAACGGCCGGACGTACCACGCTATCAGGCGAAGGGCTACAACATGAAGATGGCTCGAGCCACCTTTTATTCTCAACCGTTCCGAACTGCGTGGCTTATGATCCCACATACGGTTATGAAGTCGTGACTATTATTCAAGACGGCATGAGAAGAATGCTCGAAGAGCAAGACGATGTTTTCTACTACGTCACAGTAATGAATGAGAATTACCTCCATCCAGCCATGCCTCACAACGCTTCAGAGGGTATTATTAAAGGTATGTATCGCATCAAAGAGTGCGACACACACAAAGGCGCGCATGCCCAATTGCTGGGGTCAGGAACAATTCTTCGAGAAGTTTTGGCTGCGTCAGAACTACTACAAGCTGACTGGAATGTATCGACAGATGTTTGGAGCGTTACAAGCTTTACTGAGCTCAGACGTAATGGCTTAAGTATCGATCGAGAAAACATGTACAACCCTGAAGTGGCAGAAAAAAGTACCTGGGTTGAGCAGTGTCTTAAAGCCACGAAGGGGCCAATCATCGCCACAACCGATTACATGCGTTCCGTACCCGACCTCATCCGAACCTGGGTTCCTAGGCGCTATATAACCTTAGGCACCGACGGATACGGACGAAGTGATACAAGGAAATCCTTAAGAGATTTCTACGAAGTCGACCGCTTTCATATCACCCTTGCAACGCTCAAAGCACTCGCTGATGATGGAGCAGTTGCAAAAAAGATACTCTCAAAAGCAATCCAAAAGTATGGCCTTGAAGGCAACAGACCAAACCCATGGGACGTTTAATTTGTTTAACAAAAGTTTATAGTCACTCTTGGTAGTCATCAAAATGATGGGGGAACGTCCAGACCTTTGCAGTTCAGCTGTGCTTAAAATTGGCTTGTTTGTGTTCAGTCTATTTGTGTCGACCGCCTTCAGCGCGCCAATAAACAAATTTGTTCCCTGGGGAGAGAATCCAGCCCCCCCAACCCTCAACGTCACCACGCTAAAAGGGGAAGCAACCAGTCTTAAAAAATTTTTAGGGAAAGTAGTCATCCTAAATTTTTGGGCAACGTGGTGCGCCCCTTGCCTAAAAGAAATTCCCTCGCTTTTAGCACTCAAGAGACGATTGCCTGCAAAATATTTTGCAGTCGTCTTTGTAAACTACGGAGAATCAAAAACCCAGATAGAAAAAAAGTGGGCCGAAATTGGCGAGGGGGAGATTACACTTATAGATCCTGGCGCTCAAAACATCAGAGCTTGGATCGATATAGGACTTCCAACAACTGTTGTGCTTAATCAAGATCATAAAATTGTCTACAAAATTGTTGGTGATATTGATTGGTCACAACCCGACATAGTATCTATCATTAAAAGTATCCGTTAAGCATCATTTCTGCTCAAAGTTAAAGGCTAACAATCCGATTAAAATCATGAGTAACAAATAGTTCAAAATATCCGCAACTGGTAAGACTGAGAATGAGTTTAAGTAAGACAATCATAAATGACTTAGGAAATCAGCTATACGAAGCTTGGAATAATGCCACTCAAATTGTACCCATCACGGACTCCGTACCTGGCATTACAATTGAAGAGGCTTATCAGGTTCAACTAAGCATGATTAATCGACGACTATTGCAAGGTGAGTCAATCGTTGGAAAGAAAATTGGGATTACTGCTAAAGCCATCATGAACATGTTGGGCGTCAATCAACCAGATTTTGGACACCTCATGTCCGGGATGCAATTTAAAGAATCGCAAAGCCTACCCTTCGAAACATTTTGTCAGCCTAAAGGAGAGGGAGAAATCGCATTTCTGCTCAGAAAAGATCTCATGGGACCAGGCATCACAACGGATCAAGTAATAACCGCAATTGATTGCGTGGTGCCCGCTTTTGAGATCGTAGACTCACGCATTAAAAATTGGAATATCAAAATTCAAGATACAGTAGCAGACAATGCTTCAGCTGCAGCCTTTGTGCTTGGCTCTCCTCAAAGGAGCATCAAAGGTATTGACCTGGCGACTTGCGGCATGGTGTTAAAAAAAAATGGAGAAATAATCGGTACAGGCGTTGGGGCGGCAACGCTAGATCACCCACTCAACGCGGTCGCATGGCTTGCCAATATGTTAGGGAGCCTAGGCATGGGTCTTAAAGCTGGGGAGATCATCCTGTCTGGCTCGTTATCGATCATGTTTCCTATACATTCCGGTGATACATTGGAAATGGAAATAGCAGGAATTGGAAAAACGATCTGTCACTTCGATTAAAAAAGTTGACTCAACGCTTCCAAACACTAGGATGGCATCTCTGATAATTGGGCCCGTAATCAATATCTACACCTAATGCTTGCGCCGCGCGCCATGACCATCGAGGATCATCCATTGCCGCTCTCGCAATAGCGACAAGGTCTGCGGCACCTGAAGTTATCGCCTCTTCCGCTTGTGCAGGCGTTGTAATCATACCAACACCCATAGCTGCCATCGTAGTATCACTCTTAACCTTCTTCGAGAATGGTAAATTAAACCCGGGCGCAAATTCGATTTGCTGACGAGGATCAAGTTGACCCGATGTCACATCAACAAAGTGACACCCTCGTTGTTGTAATTCTTTCGCAAATACAATCATCTCTTCCGGATTTAAACCATCTTGCACCCAATCCGATCCAGAAATGCGAGCCCCTAGTGCAATACGATCCGGAACAACGGCCTTGACGGCATCAAAAACCTCGAGGGGATATTTGAGCCTATTAGACAAATCACTCCCACCGTATGTGTCAGTTCGCTTATTAGAAAGAGGGGAGGTAAATTGATTAAGAAGATACCCGTGAGCCGCATGAAGCTCTACAACATCAAACCCGAGACGCACCGCCCTCTTAGCCGCATCAACGAATTCAGCTTTAATTCTGGAAAGATCCTCAGTTTCCATCATTTTTGGCACATGCCAACCGTCCGTAAACGCTAACGCACTTGGAGCTACCGTCTCCCAAGGATTCTCGTTTGCTTTAAGTGCCGAGCCTCCCATCTTCGGTGTTTTCGCTGATCCTTTTCTCCCAGCATGCGCGAGCTGAATGCCTAATTTCGACTGACCATGCTTTTTACAAAACGTCACCACGTGCGCCAATGCACGCTCTGTCTCTTCATCATAGAGTCCAAGACACCCATGCGATATACGACCTTGGGCAGAAACATGTGTTGCCTCAAAAATCAACAAGCCGCCAGCTCCGATTGATAAATTGCCGTAATGCATTAAATGCCAGTCGTTAGCCCTGCCCTCTTCAGCCATGTATTGACACATGGGAGAGACGACGATTCTATTGAGCAAATCAATCGGGCCTAACCGAAAATGGGAAAAAAGTTTAGATGCCATAATTGTTCGCTGACTTAGACACTGCAGTCACTTGTAACACTCAAGCCTTTATATCTCTAATTTTTTAACTATTGTTTGTTGGGCACTTTCCACAAGCACCCGTAGGTTCGCATCCGAAACAACCTTTGGCACTCTTAGTTCCTCGGAAACCAGCCGCCGCATCGGGTATCGTTATGAAACTATTAGCCCACGGAAAAAATCTAAGAACTATTTGTGAAATAGCAACCTTTTGATTGGGAAGCCACCTATTCATGAGATAGATCAAACTACCCGATACAACCAACAGTAGAACAACAGATTCAATCACCTGATAAGACATCATCCGCACCTAAGAAAAGAGTTGGTAGACCAATAAGGACGCCAAATACGCCAAGCCAAACAAATACGTCGTGGCGACTAGAACAACCTTCCATGATTGTGTTTCTTTTTTAATAACTGCTAATGTAGCTAAGCACTGCGGTGCGAAAATGTACCAGACGAGTAAGGACATTCCGGTTGCAAAGCTCCAATAGGCAGATACGATTGGTAAAAGCTGAGCCGAGGGATCCTCAACACTTGCTGAAATCGCGTAGACCGTCCCCAGGGCGCTAACCGCTACCTCTCGAGCAGCCAAACCGGGTATCAACGCAACACAAATTTGCCAATTAAACCCGATCGGTTGAAATAACCATTCGATCGCATGGCCAATTCGACCCGCAATACTGTAATCAATCGGGACACCAACCCATCCCTCCGGAGGAGTTGGATACGTTGAAAGTACCCAAAGTATCACTGTGATTGCCAGAATCACTTTTCCCACCCTTAGAAGAAAAATACGTGTACGCTCCCACAACCCAAGCAAGATATCCCGCACATTAGGTAATCGATACGAAGGGAGCTCTAGCAATAACGTCGCAGCCTGGAGGCTACTACGTCTTAGTTTTTTCATTACAAATGAGACGATAAGTGCGCTGATGATTCCCGCAGCGTACAGGGCAAACAAGGTTATCCCTTGCAAATTAAACAACCCCCAAACAGTTTGATCTGGGATGAAAGCCGCTATTAACAGCGCATAGACGGGAAGCCTCGCAGAACAAGTCATCAAAGGCGCCACAAGGATTGTAGTAATGCGATCTCGCTGATTCTGGATCGTACGGGTTGCCATAATCCCTGGGATCGCGCAGGCAAAACTAGAGAGCAAGGGGATAAACGAACGTCCCGAAAGCCCTGCCCCAACCATAAAACGGTCTAGTAGAAATGCCGCTCGTGGAAGATAACCCGATTCTTCCAAAATTAAAATGAATAAAAATAGAAATAAAATTTGAGGCAAGAAGATTACGACACTGCCCACGCCACCTATCAGACCCTCGACAATGAGCCCTCTCAACGGCCCCTCCGGCAAAACTATTTCCACAAAACGTCCGAATCCGCTGATACCTGCGTCAATCAGCTGCATGAACGGGGCGGCCCAGAAGAAGACCGCCTGGAACATCAAGAACATAGCCAACGCCAAAATGATTAGACCAGCAACTGGGTGTAAAAAAACGCTATCTAAAACATCATCCGTACGGGAAGTTTTGTTGGGCATCCCCACATTAGAGAAAATTAGCCTTTTAGCCTCTTCGTGATAATCTATATCGTCAGCGAACCAAGGCGAGATTTGGGGCAGGTTTTGCTTTATTTCATTAATTAACTGATCTGCACCATTTTTACGAACAGCGATGGTTTGTATGACTTGGATGCCAAGTTGCTCTGACAACCCCTGAATATTTATTGTTATGCCGCGTCGTTTTGCTGCATCAGACATATTGAGCGCCAAAATCATCGGAATTCCGAGCGCCCTAACTTCCAGAGCAAATCTTAAATGTAACCTTAGATTTGTTGCATCAACAACGCAAACAATAACATCAGGGCATCTCTCACCTGAAACATTACCCAAGCAAATATCCTTGGTAACGATTTCATCTAAACTCTCGGTATCAAAAGAGTAAGCACCCGGCAGATCTAAAATCTCCCATTCTTGATTGCCACCCAAACGCATCAAACCCGACTTTTTTTCAACTGTAACTCCGGGGTAATTAGCCACTTTTTGCCGACTACCAGTCAACAAGTTGAATAGCGCTGTTTTCCCTGAATTTGGATTACCAACTAGAGCGACTCTCATGCCAGTCATCCGTCAGCTACTGAACTTCCACGCGACTTGCTTCGCTCGCACGAAGCGCGAATCTCGTGAATCCGATTTGCACTAGGAGTGGATCTTGACCGATAGGACCAAAAGTAATTAACTTTACTTCCTCTCCCTCAATAAACCCAAGGACTCTAAGCCTGCGCGCTATCGAATCATTTGCAGAATTTTGAACCACATTGGTAATTTTCGCCTGCTCTCCAAGCTTCATATCGGAGAGTTTTCTTTTATCCATAGCATCTAAACCTAAATGAGAATGATTTTCATTATATATTCATTTTCTGCTAAAGATCACTGTATTAATTGCCTACTTCCTAACGTATTAGTGCCTTGAGGGATATAAATTGATGGACAGTAGCTAAGCTTAAAGACTGGCCTGACAGCTAAATTCCGCCGCCAAGCTCAAGGTTAAGCCATCGCGAATCGCATAAATCACTTAAAATTAGATATATTAAAATGTACAAATCCCCTCAAATGATGAAAATCAGAATCATCCCCGTTACCCCTTTTTCGCAAAACTGCTCGTTACTTATTTGTGAAAATACTAAAAAAGCAGCATTAGTTGACCCTGGCGGAGATATTGATCGCATATTTGACGTGATCAACGAAGAATCAGTAGCTGTAGAAAAAATTCTACTCACACACGGGCATCTAGATCACTGTGGTGCCAGTAAAAACATTCGGGATCGGCTCAATATTTCGATTGAAGGGCCACACAAGGATGATCAATTCTGGATTGACCAACTCGAAGAGCAAAGCAAACAATTTGGATTACCCAATGCCTCTTCATTCATTCCCGATAGATACTTAAACGATAATGAAACTGTAGAATTTGGAGCAATTAAATTATTGGTAAAGCACTGTCCAGGGCATACACCAGGCCATGTTATCTTCTTTTCACCCGAAGAAAAAATTGCGATTGTCGGTGATGTGATTTTCAGTGGCTCCATTGGACGAACCGACTTCCCGCGAGGGGATTACGACACGCTCATCGAAGCAATCACAAACAAACTGTGGCCCTTAGGCAACGATGTCACATTTTTTCCTGGGCATGGACCAACTTCGACTTTTGGAAGGGAAAGACAGACTAACCCGTATGTAGGGGACCTTGTAACGGGCATTTAATTTTGGTTAAAATCACGGGTACTATTCCAATATTTCCAAAATGGGATTATTTGTGGCACTAACAATCACACCGATGCATTCTCTATTTGTCGCAGAGGTTAAAGGCCTGGACATTAGCATGCCATTATCGCCAGCAATTCAAACTCAAATTCAGAATTTAATTGACCAACATGGCATATTGGTATTTCGAGATCAAAATATTTCGAATGACCAACAAATTGCATTCACTCGATATTTTGGGGAAATTGAGATCGCTGACACTAAAAACAATATTACGAAACAGGAGGACCGCAGACTATCCAATATGTTAGCTGACATCTCTAACCTCAATAAAAATAACGAAGTTCACGAAACAGAATCAAGGCAACGAATCTTTAATTTAGGAAACAGAATATGGCACTCTGATAGCGCTTTTCGTCCAAATCCAGCGCGATACTCCTTATTATCGGCCAGAGAAATTCCGAGCAAAGGTGGTGACACTCAATACGCAGATATGCATACACCATATGAACGACTCAGCTCTGAAATGAAGGAGCTTATTGCGGACCTTCGATGCGAGCATTCTCTTATGTATTCTCGTGCTCGGCTTGGTATGGACTATTTTACTGAGCAAGAAAAAGAAGATTTCAAACCCGTAATACAACCTTTGGTTCGAACGCATCCCGCAACTGGGCGAAAATCCCTATTTCTTGCGTCACACGCGGGCCGAATAGTGGGCTGGCCGATAGCTGACGCCAAATTACTTCTTGAAGAATTAACTGAAATAGCCACGCAGAGGGAATACGTCTATACCCACAAATGGAAACATTATGATTTAGTGATGTGGGATAACCGACGCACAATGCATCGAGCGACGCGATTTGAGGACACGAAAGAGAAGCGAGATATGAGAAGAACGACAGTAGCGGGCGATCCTGCCTGATATCTCAACGATAACATTCAATAACACAAATTCGTTATAGAGAACATGTCGATACGATGGGGACTCAAATCTAGCCAAGGCTCAGCTTGAGTCTCGTAAGAGACGACGGATAATCTTACCGGTATTAGTTTTTGGCAAATCAGACAAAAACTCAATTTCTCTAGGATACTCATGCTTTGAAAGCCGCTCCCGAACCCATCCCTGCAACTCTTCTACTAATTTAGTATCTGGAGTGTAACCATCTCGCAACACGACATAGGCCTTAACAATCTCGGTCCGTGTCTCGTCAGGCTGTCCGACTACAGCTGCTAATTGCACAAATGGATGAGCAGTCAAGCAATCTTCTATGGGGCCAGGCCCGATACGATACCCCCCACTAGTGATCACATCATCATCACGTCCAACAAATGTAATATAGCCCTCATCATCAATAGATCCCGTGTCCCCCGTAATGAGCCAGTTACCGACAAATTTCTCCTTCGTTGCCTGCTCGTTGTTCCAGTAGCCAAGGAACATTACAGGGTCCGGTGCAGACACTGCGATCATACCAGCCTGTCCGTGAGGTTTTTCATTTCCATCCTCATCAACAATTGCAACTGTGTGCCCAGGCGCCGCGCGGCCAATCGATCCTGGTTTTAACGCATAAAGCGATGAGCAGCCACTCACCGTCATATTGCATTCCGTCTGCCCATAAAATTCATTAATAAAAATACCTAATGCATTTTGGGACCAATCCTGCAACTCAAATCCCAACGACTCGCCTCCGCTAGCTAACGATCTTAGTTTTAACGCACTAAAATTTTTTACTGGAATGGCCCGCATCATTCTCAAAGCAGTTGGAGGCATAAATACGTTTGTAATGGAATGTCGGATCATCAAATCAAGCGCTAAATCAGGTTCAAACTTATCAAAACGTCTTGCAATGACTGGAACACCTACTTGCCATGCAGCAAACAGCACATCAACTAGACCGCCAATCCAAGCCCAATCTGCTGGAGACCAAATCAAATCACCTTCTTGCCCTAGAAAATCATGAGAAAACTCAACTCCCGGCATGTGGCCAATCATCGTACGATGTGGCAGCAGTGCCCCCTTTGGGTCGCCCGTTGTGCCTGAGGTATAAATAATCATCGCCGGATCATCTGCCATCGTTTGCACTGATTCGAACGAATCAGAGGCGCGCTGAAGTAATCCGTGAAAGTCCTCTGTACCGTCACAGGCACCGTCGACATTGAGAACGATTTTCAGATCTGGTAATTCGTCTCGAATTGCAGCAATAGAATTTACTCCAACCGAATCGGTAACAACAAACTTTGCACCAGAATCTCGCAATCGATACCGTAAAGCATCTTGGCCAAAAAGTGTAAACAACGGCACCGCTATTGCGCCCGACCGATAACTCGCTAAGTGCGTCACAGCCACTTCAGGACGTTGCGGCAATAAAATACCAACCCGATCAAGGCGCCGCAGACCAAATACGGAAAACACGTTTGCCAGTTTATTCGATAGTAGATAAATATCTTTAAACGTGTACCGTTTTTGAATACTATCGACCGTCTCGTACACCATAGCTGTACGATTATCGTTCTCAATCCACTTGTCGCATATATCCCACGCTATGTTGTAGCATTGAGGCACATGCCATTTAAATTGACTAATCAGTACTTGATAGGAATTTGCTCTGAGTAACATGCGGCATGCCGTTTTTAAGTTAATGAAATGTTAACAAAAAACTGGCGCGGCAGATGGCCTACCTGAGGGTATTTATGCTAAGACCTCGAGCCAAATATTCTATATTGCAGATTGAAGGGTTTTTTACAGAAGAATTTTCGACGGGAGACAAGCTCCCGTCAAAGTACAACTTTTAAACTATTAGTCTATCGATTTGATATTAGTCGCTTGATCGCCTTTAGGGCCGCTCGTAACGTCATACGATACTTTTTGATTTTCTTCTAGGGTCTTGAAGCCATTCGATTGAATTGCTGAAAAATGCACAAACAAATCTTTACCGCCATCATTGGGAGTGATAAACCCGAAACCTTTTGAATCATTAAACCATTTAACTGTACCAGTACTCATTATGTCTTTCCTTGAAAATAATAAAATAAATGCCAAAACTTCAAGAAGAGACCGTCTTTCACCAGATACCAGATACTAAGAATATTTTCTTAATTAGGTGAGAAACTGGTACGACATCGTTAAATATCTTCCCCAGCTTGATAATCTTGCATGCGCCTTACAACGTATAAAGCTAGTCACGTCAAAATAAATTTTAGCCGTCACAACCTTTAAACTCTTAGATGTTTTAGTGGCTTTGCAACCACTCAATCATTAATATAAGGATGCACAGGATAACACACGCGACCTAAAGAGGGAAACACGAATGTCAGATGGACTAAAAGCTGCTGCGCTCGAGTACCACGAAAGCCCCAGACCTGGAAAAATATCAGTTGTTCCAACAAAAGTGCTAAGCAATCAGCGAGACCTGGCACTCGCGTACTCACCTGGGGTCGCTTATGCATGTAAAGCGATAGAAGCTGACCCTAGCCTGGCTGCCAAATACACCTCCAGAGCGAACCTAGTCGCAGTTATTACCAATGGTTCTGCTGTGCTGGGCCTAGGCAACATTGGTCCGCTAGCAGGGAAGCCTGTTATGGAAGGTAAAGCATGTTTATTTAAAAAATTTGCAGGTATTGACGTTTTTGATATCGAGTTGGCAGAGACTGACCCAGATAAATTAGTCGATATTATTGCAGCATTAGAGCCCACGTTCGGAGGGATTAATCTAGAGGATATCAAAGCCCCAGAATGTTTTTATATTGAGAAGAAACTGAAAGAGAAACTAAATATTCCTGTCTTTCACGATGATCAGCATGGAACTGCGATTATCGTAGGTGCCGCGATCATTAACGGGCTGAAGGTAGTCGGTAAAAACCTAGGCGAGGTCCGACTTGTTTGTGCAGGAGCAGGTGCCGCAGCTATAGCATGTCTTAATTTACTCACCATCCTAGGCATAAAAAAAGAAAACATCATAGTATGCGATTCAAAAGGCGTGCTCTCTAAAAATCGCAGTGGTACGCTGGACGAGAATAAAGCCATCTATGCCAGTGACACACCCTTTGTGTCTGTAGATCAAGCGATGCGAGGAGCTGATATCTTTCTCGGACTATCAGGGCCAGGCACGATCAAAAAAGATTGGGTCGCCAAAATGGCAGATAAACCCTTAATCTTGGCACTCGCAAATCCCACACCGGAAATCATGCCCGAAGAAATCAAATCGGTACGCCCTGATGCTGTGATCGCCACGGGACGTTCTGATTACCCAAACCAGGTCAACAACGTTCTATGTTTTCCATTTATCTTCAGAGGCGCTTTGGACGTCGGTGCAAGTAAAATCACCGAGGAAATGAAACTGGCGTGTGTTTACGCTCTCGCAGACCTAGCTCAAGCCGAACGCTCGGATATCGTCGCAACAGCTTATGAAGGTCAAGAATTGAGTTTCGGTCCTGACTATATTATCCCGACACCGTTCGACCCACGACTTATCACTCTAATAGCGCCGGCAGTTGCTCAGGCCGCGATGGACAGCGGAGTCGCAACACTCCCCATTAAAGATATGTCGGCCTATCGGGAAAAAATTTCCAACCTCGTATATCAAACTGGCTTTGTGATGAAACCAGTCTTTGAAGCCGCGAAAGCTGATCTAAAGAAAGTTATTTACGCGGAAGGTGAGGATGAAAGAGTGTTACAAGCGGTTCAAGTGCTTTCCGATGAGAAACTTTGTCTTCCAATTCTCATTGGACGACCCGACGTTATCGATTCAAGAATTGAGAGAGCTGGACTTAGAATAAAAGCTGGACAACACTTTGAGGTGGTAAATCCAGAAAACGACGAACGCTTCAAAGAAACCTGGCAGGAATACTATAAAATCATGAGAAAAAAAGGAGTATCTCCTGATGATGCCAAGATGGCCGTTAGAAGCCATACAACGCTCATTGCAGCTATGCTCGTGCGACGAGGGGACGCCGATGCACTAATCTGCGGGGCTATCGGACGGTACAAAGATCATCTAAAACACGTTGCTGACGTGATTGGCAAGAAAGAAAATACGTCTATTTTTGCAGCAATGAATTTATTACCTATGCAGAATCGAACGCTATTTATCAGTGATACGTACGTTAACCACAATCCATCTACTGAAGAAATTGCGGAAATAACTCTTATGGCGGCTGATGAGGTTAAGCGTTTTGGCCTTAAACCTAAAGTTGCGCTTATCTCTCACTCAAATTTCGGGATTGACGAGAGCCCATCAGCGAAAAAAATGAGCGCTGCGCTCGATATCATAGAAAAACTAGACCCCACTATGGAGATCGATGGAGAGATGCATGGTGATGCGGCATTAAACGAGATCATACGACAACGAATACATCCCGACTCAAAACTAAAAGGTGAGGCAAACCTATTGATCATGCCGAGCTTAGAAGCGGCTAATATTTCCTTTAATCTCCTGAAGATGGCTAGTAGTGACGGGATAACCGTTGGCCCAATACTATTGGGGACTAAAAAGGCAGCGCACATCATCACTCCTACCGCAACGGTTCGCAGAATCATTAATATGACGGCTTTAGCGGCAGTCGATGCCGCCTCTAGAGTTAACGCAATGGCTCGATAGATAACTTTTTAAGTTTATGGGATTTCAATATAGAATAAATGACGCATTCATTTTAAGCAACGACAAACATTCGCGAGAGTTGTCACGCACAATAAAAAGGAAGTAAAGATGTCTGACCAAAATTTATTTTCTGGAGAAATGACGGAAAAACAACGTCTATTCCGTGACGAGTATAAAAAAAATATAGCCAATTGGTATACAGGCTGGGGACACCTCCTATCAATATATGCGCCCGGACTCCTCGTCATAGCCTTTTGTATGCGGCACATTAAAAATCCTAACTGGTTAGAAATTTCATTGATAATACCCATTGTCATCATTTATAACTTCAACGAATGGTGGATTCATAAAAATGCAATGCATAAACCAATCAAGGGGTTCGGTGGGGCCATAATCCCAGTGTTTCACCGACATGTACATCAGCATCACCAATATTTCACCTCAAGAAGAATGACGTACGATACAAACCGGGAATGGCGCATTGTTTTATTTCCACCTTATGCCCTGTTAATTTTCCTGATTGGAACTGTCCCTCCAGCATTCCTGATAGGTCAATTGTGGAGCCCGAATGCTGGATATATACTGATGCTTTCCACGCCTTTTTATTACTTAAACTATGAAACCTTTCATTTATGTTGCCACGTTAAGGAGAATTGGTTTGTTCGCAATTGCCCTCTAGTGAATACAATTCGTCGACACCACGCCGCGCACCACAGCCAACATATTATGATGGCCAGAAATATGAATTTAACCTATCCAATCACAGATTGGTATATGGGTACCAGCGACCTTGATCGCGGCTTGCTAGGACATCTCTTTAACGGATACGATCAAAGTCATATCAAGAGCCAATTTCTATCCGACCAAGGTGCCGAGCTTGAACAAACCGCCTCAATATAAAAAACGACCATCTTAAAAGGTATTGCGTTATTAAGGCAAAGACTGCCAATAGAAAAAATGATTTTAAGCTGTCCTCAGCAGCTACTATGCCATGGCGGTGATCGAACTGGCCGAGGCGGTGGTGCTGAAAATGGGCAAGCCCTGAGGGAATTCGAGTATGAACCCGCTCAACCCCAAAAAATTGCTGCTGACCAAGTGGACAGCTGTCAAACCCGTGGCCAAGCAAAAGCACTTTTTGGTCAGCCGCGTCATTCAACCCGAACAGCCCGCCGATCCCATTGAACAGGTGGAGATCGAAGCGGTGTTTTCCAAAGCTGTGCAGGTCATTGCTTGGCGTGACTTGCAAGACGACAGCGTGTGGCGGCAGGGTTGGGTTTGACTGGATCGGAAAATCCGCATCTGTGAAAGTGCCTACAGGTTTGGGGGAATGCCAAATACATTCCCAAGAAGCGGCGCATGGAAAGTGTCACCGATGAGGAGTTGACTATGATCAAAAACAGATTGAATCACCGGCCCAGAAAGCGGCTGGGATTCAAGACACCCCACGAGGTGTTTCACACCTCGTTAAACCGTGTTGCAGTTCGTACTGAAATCCGCCACTTAAATGAAGTTCAATTTCATCTAATACAACAGCATCCTCTGTAGAATCAAATTTTCGAGCAAATAGATTAGAATTGATAATAAGCTGTCTTGTATCGGCGGTAGTAAAAGTGCGTGGCCTTAGTTTGATCATTCCATCAGGAACCCAATCAATAAAACGTAAATCATCTTGTACTATATCTCCATGGCAATCGTTATTCATCATGATAGTTTGGAAAAAACCTTCATCTGATATAAATGAATTTTTGTAGAATTTTTTGTATCGCGTAGTCTCAGTACTCGTTGATACAAACTCACAAAAACTTCTACTTACAATCATCCATTGTGTTCCAATATATGGAGTCACACCTTTAAGGAATCTTCGAGAAATATTTGGTCTATATATACGGTTTCCGAACTCAAAGCATATGTCTAATACTCTATGCATAGTTTCTGGGCGAATTTGAGCTTGATTGAATGCGCGAATGTATTCTTTACCTGAATTTTCAGTTAAAAATTGACGGATAAACTCCTGGGTTTTTAATGGGAAATCTTGGCCGCTAAGATTAATGAAATACGTCCAATCTTTACTTGTTTCTAAAAGATGTACCATTCCTCTAAGTACGATATTTACTAAGCTATAACCACCCCATAATGCTTTCTCTTGTTTAAGGGTAGTGGCGTTCGGGTAATCGTTTAAAAAAAGTTGAATATTTTCAAAAAGCTCATATCCTGCATTTTTATCTATATGAACTAGATAATGATTAAGAGGATGATAGATTGCTTTAAACATTCGTTTAAATTGTTCTGGATATCGATGAATCAGAATAAGATATGCAATCATGACAATTCCTTAGGTAGCAGAAATTTTGTTTTGAGCGCTCCTGTTCATTTTGTTAGGAGTTCATGGCAAGGCGTCTTGTTACAAACATAGATTGGGGCTAAAGTTAAAAAATCAAGTGGTCTATGCTTGCGAAATAGGCCGCGATTAGCGGCTGACTCTATTCTTTAACCGTTTGGGTTCCGCGTGAAATAAAAAGAGACCGCCCAGACAGATAGTACAATTAACCGAATTCGCTATGCAAAATACCGACGAGTGGACATTCCCTCAATCTTTGAGGCCTAGTTCAAAAAATCTGACGTTCAACCTCAGTAGAGCAGTGAATTCTGTTGTAAAGGTTCGAACGGCGATATCGGCCGAAGCATTCACGGCCGACATTCTTGGAACAGAACGCATCGGCAGTGGCGTCTTGATTAACGAACATGGGTTAATCCTTACAGTAGGCTACCTTCTGACGGAAGCCGAATCAGTCTGGATAACAACGAACCTTAACCAAAGTGTCCCAGGACACGTTGTAGCTTATGATCAAGCGACTGGACTTGGTTTGATACAGGCTCTTGGAAAGTTACATATTGAGCCCTCAAACCTCGAGACAAGTAATCTGATGAAGCCATCCGATGATGTTTACTTTGTCAGTCACGGAGGTCTTGAGCATGCCCTTCATTCAAAAATTGTCCGTGTCGACGAATTCGCTGGGTACTGGGAATATGTTTTAGATGAAGCAATCTACACCTCGCCACCCCATCCGCAATGGGGAGGCGCCGCCATATTTAATGGACGAGGACATGTCATAGGAATAGGCTCACTGTTTCTTCAAGAAGTTTTTGAAGGACAAAGCCAACAAGGCAATCTCGCTATACCCACCCACCTTTTAGAACCAATCCTAAGTGACCTATTAGAATTCGGACGACCATTAACCCCTGCCAGGCCTTGGATCGGCATGTACACAGTGGAAATTGGTGGGAAATTAATAGTGAGTAGCTTAGCTCGTTACGGCCCTGCGGAACTCGCTGGTATCTTACAAGGAGATCAAATCATATCTATTGGCGAGGACAAGACGTCTACTCTCGCTAATTTCTTTCGATCTGTTTGGAATCTTGGATCCGCAGGGGTTTCAGTGCCACTAAATATAAACCGAGAAGGAAACTACTTACAATTTATAATTAATTCGGTAGATAGAAATGATTTTCTTCTTAAACCAAAAACTCATTAAAAAAAACTCGCTGGTAAGATACTCAGATGAATGACCTTTTAATCAAAAACGGAATAATTATCGATGGATCAGGACAAGATCGATTCGTAGGAGACATCTCTATTAAAGATGGACTCATAAATGGCGTTGGCAATAATCTAGGCATAGCGGCACGAATTGTCGATGCGGATGGCCTCCTTGTCACCCCAGGATTCGTTGATGTACACACACACTATGATGGGCAAGTCACCTGGGATCCGTATTTAACCCCTTCGACGTTTCACGGCGTCACTACTGCTGTGTTTGGAAATTGTGGGGTTGGATTCGCTCCAGTTAGAAAAAACGATGTTCCCTACCTGATCAATCTAATGGAAGGAGTCGAAGACATACCTGGATCCGTGTTATCAGAAGGTGTGGATTTTAATTGGGAATCCTTTCCGCAATACCTCGATGTTCTTGACTCGTCCCCCAAAGCTATAGATATCGGTGCTCAAGTACCGCACGGCCCCCTGCGATTTTATGTGATGGGTGAAAGAGGAGCGGATCACCATGCAATTCCCACTGATGAAGAAATAGAGTCTATGGGCTTGATGCTCGAGGAATCATTAACCGCTGGAGCTATTGGATTTACCACGTCCAGAACAACCAAACACTTGAGTCGTGACGGAAAAAATACGCCGAGCCTATCGGCAAAACATGCTGAACTCCTTGGATTAGCCCTTGCTATGAAACGTGCTGACAAAGGGATTATTGAGGTTAACTCCGACTTTGGTCCAGGTGAATTTGAAATCATGCGCATGGTCAGCGAAGTGTCAGGTCGTCCTCTGTCTATCCTACTTCTCCAGACTAATAATTCTCCCGATCTTTGGCGACAAACTCGAGATCAAATCCATCAAGCCCGAGCGCAAGGTCTGAACGTCACCGGTCAAGTAGGCTGTCGACCCATCGTCCTCATTATGGGGCTCGAAACCACAATTAATCCGTTTTCGACGCATCCGAAATGGATACAATTGTCATCACTCACACCTTTAGAACGTCTTTCAAGAATAAAAAATGACGCACAGTTGCGTCACAATTTAATCCACCAATTGCCTAACGACGAACATACAAGACGGATTAAAGAATGGTTGCCCAGGACGTTCTTAATGAATAAAGGGTTTGATTACGAGCCCTCACCAGAAGATAACATCTGCGAAATTGCTCGGAAGAAAAGCGTAAGTCCTTTCGAGGTGGCCCTAGACAGAATGCTTCAAAACGAAGGCAAAGGGCTACTGGCGCATACTTTCGAAAACTATTTTGATGGTGATCTTGAGGTAATAAGAGAAATGTTGCTTGACGAAGGCACTATCATGGGTCTCGGTGATGGAGGAGCACATGTGTGTACTGTGTGCGATGAGGGTGCGCCAACCTATTTGCTGTCGCACTGGAGTCGTGACAGGAAACGAGGACCAACAATTCCTTTAGAATTTTTAGTAAAGAAACATACGTCCATTAGCGCAAGTGGCTATGGACTTCTCGATCGAGGGTTGATTCAAGCTGGATACAAAGCAGACCTTAATGTTATTGATTATGAACAGTTATCGTTATTAGATACTGAGATTGTCTATGATTTACCTGCCGGTGGAAAACGCTTAATTCAAAGAGCGCGAGGTTACCGTCACACATTTGTATCTGGAACAGAAATTATTCATCAAGACGAACAAACTGGAAATCTACCAGGACGCCTTATAAGATAGAACATAAGGTAATCAATATGGACCTAAAGGGCGCTGTCATCATTATTACCGGAGGGGGCACTGGAGTTGGCGCAGCCTGCGCGCAAGTTTTGGCTAAATGTGGCGCCCGAGTAGTCATTAACTACAACAAAAGCCAAGTAGGCGCGCTTGCAGTAGCGAAAAAGTGCAAACAATTAGGAGGCGACGCAATTACGACGCAAGGTAATGTCGTCCTAGATGATGATTGCAAAAAAATAGCCGCCGAGGCAATAGAGAGATGGGGGAGGATTGATGGGCTGGTTAATAACGCAGGCATCACCAAATTCGCCGCACCTCGAGATCTCGAAGCTCTGAGCTCCAATGACTTCATCGATTTATACTCGACCAACGTAGTTGGTTCCTACCAGATGATTCGCGCGTGCGCCGAGCATCTCAAAACGTCACGTGGCTCTGTCGTGAACATCTCCTCTATTGCTGGAATAAAAGCAATTGGATCTTCTACCGCATACATCGCTTCCAAAGCAGCGTTAAATGCAATGACCGTCGCACTTGCCCGTGCACTGGCTCCGGAGATCCGCATCAATGCAGTATGCCCTGGGCTTGTAGATACCGAGTGGCACTCAAAACGCTTCTCGAAAAAAGAATATAAATCATTTCTTGAAAATTATGAAAAAACAGTACCCTTAAGGTCCGCAGCAACGCCTGAGGATATTGCCGATAGCGTTATTTGGTTGCTCTCCTCAGCTAGATTGGTCACAGGAGAAACCATTCTCGTAGATGCTGGGCTACACTTAGGCATACCCATCTAGCAACTACAGCTTCGATTTTAGAAAAACCTTTAAAATTAGCGGAGCTTTTATGGCAAAAGACCAAACTCTAGGATTCATTGGTTTAGGCAAGATGGGACAACCCATGTTGCGACGATTAATCGAGTCTGGCAGAAAAATTATTATTTATGACACCAACCACGATGCATTGGACGCCGCGGTCGCCCTTGGCGGACTACGTGCTAAATCTACTCTCGATGTGGGCCACCGAGCGGAGGTCATTATGCTTAGTCTCCCAAACCCAGATATTGTTAAGGCGGTAGTGACTTCAGAAAAAGGCTTGATACATGGCGATCAAGTTAAAACGATCATCGACTTTTCAACCATTGGAGCGAGAGCTGCAAAGTTCATTAATGATCTAGTTAAAAAACAAAAAATAGCTTACATTGATTGTCCAATTAGTGGTGGCGTAAAAGGTGCGCGTGAAGGGACACTATCGGTCATAGTTGCGTGTCCAAAAATCCTATTCAAAGAACAGCAGAATCTCTTAAACATTTTCGGGAGACCGTATCACGTCGGCGAAAGTGCAGGCCAAGCCCAGTCCATGAAGCTTGCAAACAACCTACTATCATGCGCAGCAATTGCGATCACGTCCGAAGCCATGGTTATGGGAACTAAAGCGGGTCTAGATCCAGAGCAGATGCTTGAAATTATTAATGCCAGTACTGGTAAAAACACAGCGACTGAGCATAAGTTTCCTAAATCAGTCCTTACTGGAACATTTGACTTTGGCTTTTCAACAGGACTCTCGTACAAGGATATAAGCCTATGTATTGATGAGGCAGAAGCGATGGGCATTCCGATGTTTCTAGGTTCAACTGTTCGACAAATGTTAGCTGCCACAAAAGCCGAGTTTGGCGACGATTCAGATTTCACCTCTCTTTGCCGTTTAGTTGAGAATTGGGCACAAGTGGCAGTCAGAAAAAAATCACTAGGAGAAAATAATGAATGATGACTTATACCAAAAAGGCCTGAAAATCAGAAAAGATGTTTTAGGATCGGAATACGTGGAAAAATCGCTTGCAAATGCAAACGAATTCAATGAACCCATGCAAAGACTTGTGAGTGAATACTGTTGGGGAGCTGTTTGGGGTCGTGAGGAACTGCCCAAAAAAACCAGAAGCATGCTGAATATCGCGATGTTAGCCATACTCAATCGCCCCAATGAATTTAAGTTGCATATTCGCGGCGCGCTTAGGAACGGAGTGACGACAGCAGAGATTCGCGAAATTTTATTACAAGTGGCTATTTATGGCGGAGTACCTGCAGCTATTGACTCATTTAAAAATGCTAAAGAAATAATCGATGCTGAAGCCGCCATTTAAAACTCAACCAGCTCACCACTACTCAAAACTACCCCTATACGAATCGGCTTCATCTTTTTAATCTGCAGTAAGTCATCGCGATATTGAGTCAACTGCTTTTTATATTGACTTTGAATATCGTGGTTAGGGTGCACACTTTGATCCGATGAAATTTTGTAATCAAGAATCCAAAGTTCATCATCAAACTCAACAAGACGGTCAATCCGCTTGATGTTACCGTCATTATTCACATAAGCAACTTCATTCATAGCTTTAAGGTAATTGCCCGGCATAAAGAAACGCTTTAATTGTGGGGCTTGCACAATGCGAAGACTAACATCCCAAGCGGCGTCAAAGTTGGGCGACGACGCTCCACATAGCTGCTGGGTAGCCTCCTTACTGATCAAGTCAACATCAGCAGTTATAGTTTCCAGAATTTTATGCACCAGTATCCCGAATTCAATATCGGAATTGGTACAACGCTCTTTTCTTGTTCCTAACGAGAACTGCTCGGCAACGGCATCGCTTTCAATAATATCTTTAGAACTGCTATCGCTATTTATTTTCTCTCTAAGCTTAATATCTTCGGCTACTACGTCAAGACCTTTATTCTGACTGCACTGCCGTATTGCATCTCGTAATAAGGAATACCATGAATTTGGATTTTCTCTTGGTTGTGCTACACCAGACACAAAAAATGCCTGACGTGCACGTGTTACAGCGACATACAATAGATTAGTATCTTCTACTCTATTAAGAGCTTCGTGACGCGCAAACAACTCAGATCGCGCTTCTCCTCGCTGTATCTTTGAACTATAGACTGAAAAATGATTCGTCTCTTTTTCTCCGGGCGTCCAATCCACCAGAATGTCCCAATTATCAACACCTACTGCAGCATCGGCATCAGCCAAAAAAACAATAGGGGCCTCTAACCCCTTCGCACCATGAATCGTCATAATACGAACAGCATTCAGAGACGCCGACTGCAGCCCCTCCCCCGGACCCACTCCCTCCTCTGCTCGCACTAATCGAATTTTCTCGAGGAAACGCTCCAAACTAGGATATCGCCCAGCAGAAAAATCTAGTGAGTACTCCAAAAATGCAATTAGGTTTGATCGTACACGCTCAGCGAGGTGCGATAATGCATGGCCGGCATATCGATTGATTAGATCGGATTCTCCGTAAATCATGTCTAGTAAATCATGGGCCGGTACCGTGTCGATATTTTTAATCCAACTAGACAAACATCTTACAGCCGAATCAAATTCAGCTAAAGAGTTCGATTGTTCACAGCCTTGACCGTCGACCAATATGCTCCAAATGGATTGATCACCGCGTTTAATAAAGGTTTTTAATGCAGCATCATCAAACGAAAATATCGGTGACTTAAGGACATGAATCAAATAGTGATCAACGTGCGGCGTCAGGAGAAACTGTAATAGCGAAATGACGCTTTGAATCTCCAGCGACTCTAAAAGTGATCCATTCCTTTGACTGAAAAATGGGATACCTGATGTTCTGAGTGCGTCCTCATAGCTCTTTAAGTGCGTCCGACGCCGCAGAAGAATCATAATGTCTGAAAACCTAATAGAGCGACACCCGCCTTCGTCGTCGATAGCTTTGCTCAAGATTAACAAGTGAATCTTTTCCCCAATCATTAGACCTTCTTGAAGATACCGGTCATCCATTTGCTCTAACCTGGAAGATAACAGAGGATTTCTCCAGCGAGAGACATCGCAAGCGTCCACAGGCCCAACCGCCTCAACCAATGGCAATACTGCTAACTCCGAGGATAGTTCTGTATACACCGACTGTTGCGGGACGAAGTTGTTGATCCTAGTTTCAAAACACGTATTAACCAATTCTGTAATTCCAGGAGCATTTCGATAACTCTGATTTTGAATAACCTTACGTCCGCCCAAGTCAGATACAATTAGCTTCTCTGCCACCCCAAAAAGCCTTGGCTCAGCCCTTCTGAAGCGATAAATCGATTGCTTTGGGTCCCCCACAAAAAATAACTTAATGGCTGTGCCTGCTTGATTCGAAGCATCGATCCAAGATTTCAGAATAGTCCACTGAATTGGGTTCGTATCTTGAAACTCATCAACCAACAAATGCGTATAGCGAGAATCTAACCGATGCAGTACAAAATCTGCCTGATCATCATCTAGAAGTAATGATCTGACATTCCATTCAAGATCTGCAAAATCTATGATGTTAGAACTACTCTTAACCGACTGAAATGTTTTAAGTAAGCAATCTCCGACGATTTTCACAGCACGATCTAACTGAGCAGCAAACCACTCTACTCGTACTGCCTTCAGCTGATCTACGAGGGCCTTTAAGTCTGCACTAACACGAACGTAACTCTCCGCATCAGCAACCCCCATCCTGCTTATCATGGCTTGCAATAACCCCCTTTTTTTAGATAATTTTTGCAAACACACAAACCAACCCTCAGGATTATCGAATGCTTCAATCGATTCCAGTACTTCAAGCGCCTCCATCTCACTGGGTAGTTTGTTTTTTTTAATCAAAATCTTAAATTCGACAAAATTAGAGAGAAATGTCTGGTCGCATAGAAAGTCATCTAAAGGATCTTTATTTTGATTGCTACGCCAAGCCAGCACAGTTTCTCGAATTTCACTGCTTTCCAAACTGGCCCACCAATCCAACCGACTCGCCACGAATCGCTCAAGTATCTCACTTGTATTCTGAAGCTCATATATCCCATAAAGATAATCAAGAGCATCACTGACATCTCTATTAAAGGAAATATTTTTAAAAAATAACTCTAATGCGTCGCGGAGAATCAAACCGTCACTATCTGATAACTCCCGACCACGGCCTGATTGAGCTGCCCATGGGGCCAACTGTAGAATTTGTAAAAACCATCCATGAAATGTATTCACATTCACGCCGGAAGGGGTAGACAAATATTCTCGATAGAGTTTTCTGGCGCGAGGAATACATGCGTCTACATCATCAAGGCTGACACCTCGCTCTATTAAAAACTCTCTAACTTGCTCGTCATCAGAAATAGTCAGCGTTCTCAACCAATCGGTTAAACGGGATCTCATTTCTTGAGCCGCTTTACGAGTAAAGGTAATCGCTAATATTTCCGACGATTTGGTTCCTGACAAAAGTAATCTAATAATCCGCGAAGTCAGTAACCACGTCTTACCAGATCCTGCACACGCCTCAATAATCACGTCGTTGCGCGGATCAAGAACAAACGCTTTGTTACTGAGCCTAGGATTCACTCGGGTAGCCAAGAAAAATCCTTTCGGCATAAGCCCTGCACATCACAGAAGCGACAAATAGACGGTGCGCCATTTGCGGGTAATACCTGACCTTTTTCCATCTGACTAAAAAGACTCTCTAACCGATTTAAATGCTCCTCAATGGAGGATTCAATATCTTGTGTTTCTAACTCCACAACATCTACAGCATTTTTATCTAAAGCAAGGTACATCGCCTTAGTTTTATTATCGGGTTGTAGGGACACATACGATATCAATTGAGTATCCTCATCGTAAGAAGAAATAATCTTTTTTAAAATACCCTTAGCCCGAGATTTATAATCAATGACTACCCGCTTTCGGTCTCCATTGACACTCTGCTCATCAATTCGATCCACCCTACCGAAAAATTTTCTAGATATACCACCTTCAGTCATGAAATTCCGCTCGAAATCTGCTTCCATTTCAACAATGGTCCAGCCATCTTTTTCCCTCTGCACTTGCCACTCAAGGTAATGTTCAAACAAACCACGAAGCCGAGTCATCCAACCGTGAACGATGCCTCTCGATCCAACAAGCGCTGCCAACGTGTCACGGGCAATATTGATCATTTCCTGTTGCAGAACTTCTAAGTCAACGTTGATACATTTCGGATATCGAGTATGAAATTTCTCAAGAACCTTATGAATGACCTTACCCAATTCGCGCTTACTTGGATCCGCATCAAGCGAATCGGGCTCTCGAGTCCGCAACACATATTGCACAAAAAACTGATAAGGACAATCGAGCAAACTTTGATAACTCCTGACTGATATTTGAGTCGGAATTTCTGATGAGACGATACTAATATGAGGCTCGGGTAAAGGCTCATGCTTGTCTTGCAATTGCCTTTGCCGAGCTTCGAAAAAGTGAAGTTGTGACTCTAACTCTTCGTCTCTGAGGTCATCCCCCCAAAGCATTGTGTGGTACAACCTAAAATTTTCAAACCAAGGGCTTAAAAGATTATCCTCGTTATCTTTTTGTCTTTGCCAGGTAACAAAGACTGTTTGGCTTAAGAGTAAACATCCAAGTAAATCGACCTTATCTGCATATATAAAGTCCTCTCTCGTTCTCAAATCTAGCTGAGCTCGAACTCCATCTCCAAAATGAACACTTTTGAACTGAGCTAATGGAAAATTAATATCATCAGCTCCAGCAAAAATTACTCCATCAAAGCTTCTGAGTCGTGCGGCGCTGAGGTGGGTAAAGCTAATCGGACTGTCTATTTGTGCGTCTTTGAAGGTGCTAGCTTCCAGTTGCGCTTTGAACCAATCCAGCCAAGTGGTAAAACTAACTTTTCGATCAAAATGATTGAGCTCCGCTTCTAACGTATCTAGCAATTGCAAAAGCTGGATCCCGGCGTCATCTTGTTTGAGGATAACTTTAATATCAGCAAACTCCAGGCTCACCAAAACAGCGCGTATCCAATTCCGATGATTTCTCGATCTTAGACTATCGAATTGACGCTTCACTTCAAAGAGCTTGTCAGCAACTTCTCGCGCCTGGTCAATACCAACTTCTCTAGCTACCTTATGAAAACCGATCGCAGTAGTCTCTTTTCTATTTTTTTTTAAAGCATTTTCTAAAGCCACTCGAAATTGATCTGCTCCAAACATCTGACTGATCGTCGGCCGCTTTAAAAAACGAATTAACTTGGTTACCTCTAAATCACATGCAAGCAATTCCAACCAATCAACGAGCGTAGTAGCAACAGACGTCGTCGACATTTTCCATCCAAATTCGTCTCGTACTAGAATTTCAGACTGCTGCAAGAGCGCCCTAAGACGACGAGCGACCTTCCGGTCAAACGCTACAATTGCAATATTCTTTTTGCCCGCTGCTAGCCATTGTTGAATTTTAATTTTAATAGCCCGAACCTCTTGATCTAGGCTAATCGCAGAGAAATAATTGATCGTAGACGACCATGGACTATCTTTCAGACGGATCGTTTCGGATTGTGTTACCAGCAGTTTTTTAGTTTCGTTTTGATAAACGCTTCTACAAAATTCGGCTCTCGCGTCACCGCTGGCAGTACTCACGTCAGCCTCTAAAACAGTGGCGCAATTTCGGCTGGCATAATTCTCTATAAAACTTTGTTCGACAGAACTCAGCTCAGGGTACTTTAGAACATATAACCGTCGCGTCTCACGTTCTAACAGACGCGAGAGGCGGTAACGATAGGCATATTGTTCCGATGCCTGCCCCTCTCGAACGCCAGCAAAAGCATTCCACGTATCAAATAACAAGCGTGCTTCAAATCCAACGAGTTTTGGGGAACGAGTTTGATAGGCCTGACTGAATCGGTCACTCAACGCCTCCAAGTCTAAATCGATACCAGGTTGATACAAGTCCAACTCACCGATCAGCTCAGCCATATCCACTGCTAAATTCCAATTATTGCCCTGATCTAGCCATTGATACTTCTGTAGTTCGTGATAAATCAGAAGCTCACGGTAACGCTTGGCTTCCACTCCAAAAGGTAGATCCACTTGGCGTGACCAAGCATCAAAGGTGGTAAAAAATGGAAGAAGCACTCCGGTGCCGGTCAACGCCAACAAGCGATGTGAACAAGCAGAAGCTGCGCTTAAAGATGGCAAGACAACAACAATATCGGAAAAATCAAACCCATCATCAGAATCTGAATCATTCAGAATCCGTGAGGCCAAAACATCAATCAGCTGGTGGGGCCATACCTTATCGTGTCTTAAAATTCCTTTCATAGGACCTATACTTATGCTAGGTGGGGACTTACCTTTCCAGTAGGTCTCGCTTATTCGGCTTGTTTTGCCAGTCTGCCGCATCAGGAGGCGCATCTTTGCGCGCAGTAATGCTAGGCCAATGCTTCGCCAATTCGGCATTCAATGCTATGAAGTCTTTTTGATCCTCTGGCACATCGTCATCAGCGTAAATCGCCTCTTCGGGACACTCCGCAACACAAAGTGTGCAATCGATACATTCATCTGGATCGATGACCAACATGTTTGGCCCCTCTCGGAAACAATCTACAGGGCATACATCCACGCAGTCCGTCCACTTACATTTGATACAAGTCTCAACCACAACATAAGTCATTGAATAGCCTTAGAATATTTTGACATTGAACCCAAACTGACTTGGGTATTCTAACAAATTAAGAATAACCTTTACATAAATAGCTATTATAAAACCCAAAGTTTCATCTTGATCAGCTAACACCCCATTTGAGCAAAAAAAAATAAAGCAATTAAGAGGTAAGAATAGTTTTATAATAAGCAGTAGTTAGTGGTGGTCTTTAGCTGGCGGTGTAAGGCTCACCAATAATCAAACTGTCGAGTTTGTGAAGATTCCAAACTTAAATTCCCAAACAAGTTCTTTTTTATAAACCTAAATTGGATGCTTTAATAATGAGTGAACAAATTCATCATGTGACCGACGACTCGTTCCAAGACGAAGTTCTTAATTCCGAGTTACCTGTTTTAGTTGATTACTGGGCTGAATGGTGTGGTCCATGCAAAATGATTGCCCCTATTCTTGACGAAGTGGCTGCCGAATATTCCGGGCGACTAAAAATCGCCAAACTCAACATTGACGAAAATCAAGGAACTCCGCCTAAATTTGGCATTCGGGGAATTCCAACCTTAATGTTATTTAAAAAAGGGAATGCGGAAGCAACTAAGGTAGGCGCGCTTTCGAAATCTCAACTGACAACTTTTATAGACAGTAACATTTAACCCCCTCCTCCCAGCAACTTTAAGATTAAAATTTTAAATAATTTATTCTCTAAATGTTTTGCTAATTTTCTTCTTCCTTTTATACAATCAACTTTATGCATCTATCTGATTTAAAAGACCTCCACATTAGCGAGCTGATTGAAATGGCAATGGCTAACGACGTTGAAAACACTAATCGCCTGCGCAAACAAGACCTCATATTCGCACTATTAAAAAATCAAGCAAAAAAAGGGGAAAGCATTTCTGGTTCTGGCACGCTAGAAGTCCTTCCAGATGGGTTTGGTTTCCTGCGCTCGCCTGACACGTCATATCTAGCTGGCCCAGACGACATCTATATCAGCCCATCTCAGATAAGAAGATTTAACCTGCATACAGGAGATTCTGTCGATGGAGAAATCAGGACACCAAAAGAGGGGGAACGTTACTTTGCCCTCGTTAAGGTAGACAAAGTTAACGATGAGGTGCCAGAGAACAGCAAACACAAAACACTTTTTGAAAACCTGACACCTCTCTTTCCAACAGATAGGCTTCAAATGGAAAGAGACATTAAATCCGATGAGAATTTAACAGGTCGGATTGTAGACATCATTGCCCCAGTCGGAAAAGGCCAAAGGGGACTTCTCGTCGCTAGTCCAAAAAGCGGCAAAACAGTCATGCTTCAGCATATTGCCCATTCAATTGCATCAAACTATCCCGATGTTTATCTCATCGTCCTTCTCATTGACGAACGACCGGAGGAGGTGACCGAAATGCAACGTTCGGTACGCGGGGAAGTCGTGTCATCAACCTTTGATGAACCGGCAACACGACACGTACAAGTAGCAGAAATGGTCATGGAAAAAGCGAAGCGTCTTGTAGAGAATCGAAAAGACGTTGTGATTCTTCTAGATTCAATCACCCGACTCGCTCGTGCGTACAATACTGTTGCGCCAGCCTCAGGAAAAGTTTTGACCGGCGGTGTAGATGCCAATGCACTCCAAAGACCGAAACGTTTTTTTGGTGCTGCTAGAAATATCGAGGAAGGTGGATCGCTCACCATTATTGCAACCGCACTTGTCGAAACTGGCTCTAGAATGGATGATGTTATCTATGAGGAATTTAAAGGGACAGGGAACATGGAGATTCATCTTGATCGAAGAATGGCCGAGAAACGGATCTACCCTTCTATCAATGTGAACCGCTCCGGAACGCGTAAAGAAGAACTCTTGCTCGAGCCAGAAATATTACAGAAAGTATGGATTCTACGAAAACTGCTCTACCCTATGGATGAATTGGAAGCAACTGAGTTTTTAACCGGAAAAGTAAAAGCCACCAAGAATAACAATGAATTCTTTGATAGCATGAAAAAAGGTTAAGTCATAATTACATGATTTCTTGTAAAATTGCCCAGTTTCACGGATAATTAGGGCTCTTTTGACGGACACGAATAGCAAATTTAAGTAACACTTGGCGCAAATTCCGCCACACTATTTTCTTAGGATTATTACAAAATGAAAGCAGATATCCATCCAGGTTACTTCTCAGTCACAGTTACCTGCAGTTGCGGAGAGGTTTTTCAGACTCGCTCGACAAGCAACAAAGACATCTCAATTGAGGTCTGCTCCGTCTGTCACCCTTTCTACACAGGAAAGCAAAAGATCGTAGATAAAGCGGGAAGAGTTGAACGATTCAAGCAAAAGTATGCAAATCTCGGAGTCAAAGCTGGAAAGTAATAAGGTTGATTTTAGGTATGATGTTAAAAGGCAGCCATGGCTGCCTTTTTCAATTCTGAACATTTTTAATATTTTTCAGTACCTCTAGGGAACACTTAATCGCACAAAATTACGATGCTAAGACCAGGATCTTACTTTAGGCACGAACAAACGGCAGTCCGCATTACCAACAATCCGATGTTGCTAACTGCCCTGCTCTGCTTCGCGTGGACAATATTCGGCCTCATCGGTCATGACCCTTGGAAATCAGAAGAAGCGATACTTGTTGGTCACTTATCCCAATTCACAAGCGGTGATTTCTGCCTTGACCTACTAGCCATAAACGGTCTGCCATTAGCTGGACCACTGTTCTATGCGACCGCGCTTGGTTTTATTGAGGCTTGGGGCTCTATCCTCGCACCTCACGATGCCGCTAGACTTGCCCTATCTATTTGGCTTTTGTCCGCGATAATATTCACCGGGCTGACAGCCGGTGAGTTATGGGGACGCACCCAATCCTGGGTAGCGCCTCTGCTCCTTATAAGCTCTGTAGGACTCTTAGTTAAATCGCACCAGCTATCAGCCACTCCCGTACTCATTTCTGGGTTAGCAATCTTCTTTTATGGTCTTGCCACCGCACCACGACGATCGATGATTGGCGGAATATGGCTAGGACTAGGGGTCTCAATTATTCTCTTAGGAACTCCCACTCAAAATGTTGCTATTCCGCTTCTTACTATTGTTTTGATGTCACTTGTGAATCTCAGATACCGTGGATTGAGATTTACATCCTCTCTAGCAATTGCAGGTTTAATTGTTATCGCTGCTGATGGAATATGGCTGACTATTCTTTATCAAAGCGATTCTGCGCTTCCAGCACGCTGGATTGCTCATACTTGGTCAGAATCAACGCAGGCATTTAGGGTTCCCTCTGTGAATGACCTGATTTATCCGGCCTCGATATTCCCATGGTTTACCTGGCCCACTTGGATCTTTTTGATTTGGTCACTATGGGTTGAAGGAAGAGAGGGACTCAAACGCAAAGAACTACAATTACCGATCGTACTATGGATAACAATCACCTTAGTTTTAGGGTTCACAAACATAAATGAAGAATCTGAAGTAGCCCCAGTCTTATTACCCTTTGCTTTAATTGGATCCATTGCCGCAGCCCGTATACCCAGAAGTGTTGGCAATGCACTTTACTGGTTTGCGATCATGGCCTCGGCATTCTTCACTGTAGCGACCTGGGTATATTTTTCAGCCTCTTATTACGGATTTCCACAAGGCCTATCTGAACACCTATTGCGATTGCAACCCGGGTATGTATCTGAGAGTAGAAATATTACCGTATTGGCTGCCGCTCTGATTACTGCGACTTGGTTTTTACTACTTTTTAACATCAAGAAGCGGCCGGAAAGCTCTATTTTAATCTGGGCGATCAATTTGACATTCGGCTGGATACTGGTTGTCTTACTACTTTTTCATTATGTTGACGAACGCAAGACGTATGCGCCAATGGTTCATTCAATGATGCAACACATCGATCCGCATTACGAATGTATCATCGCCCAAGTAGGGCCCGCACAAAGAGGCCTAATTCATTACTTTGGAAAAATTGTAACCACCGATATTTATATAGGGAAAAATGGTCGAAGCTGTGACTACCTTATTTATCAAGATCATTCCGAAGTTGATAACCACATTGGATTACCTTGGTCTTTAATTTGGGAAGGCGGCCGCGCAGGGGATCCAGCGGAACGCTACAGACTATACAAAAGAAAAGTAGGTTTAAATTAGTGGAAAATACTGTGCAACGATTTTTGTTTGAACACTCGGACATACGTGGTGAGATTGTAAGCCTCGACAGTTCTTGGCAAAGTGTATTAGAGCGCAGGGACTATCCACCTTCAGTCAAAAAATTGTTGGGGGAAATTACTGCGGCTACAGCCTTGCTATCTGCAACAATAAAACTCGACGGGAACTTATCGATCCAATTCAAAGGCCAATCCGCATTGCTGTTATTGCTCGCAGAAACTACGGGCATATCCAGCTTTAGATCTACCGCAAAGTGGCAAGATAATGTAGAACTTGGAGAATCAAATGTAAATCTTTTAGCACAAGGAACACTCGCGGTAACTATTACACCAAAAAAATCAGGGCAAGCCTACCAGGGCCTCGTAAATGTAAGTAGTGACTCTGTTCAGAAATCTTTAGAGGACTATATGGAACATTCTGAGCAATTGACTACGCGACTATGGCTTGCGTCAAATGACCAAAAAGCTACTGGCATCTTGCTGCAAAAATTACCAACAAAACACCATGATGCATCAGATGATTGGCGTCGAATCACAACTCTCGCGGCTACAGTTACAAACGAAGAATTGCTAACCTTAGACTTTGCAACAATCCTCACTAGACTATTTCGCGAGGAGACCATTCGGGTATTTGAAGAAAACCCCGTTACATTTTTGTGCTCATGTTCAGAAAACAGAACTGATAGCATGCTTCAATCTCTCGGGGAGTCAGAAGTAAGAGCTATTTTAAGCGAAGAAGGCAACGTGAACATTACTTGCGAATTCTGCGGGAAGAATTATATTTACTCACCCTCTGGGATTGATCGAATATTTTCCTGTGAATCTCGAGAAGCCACGCAAAAGACTCATGGCTCTATAAACTAATAGGCGAAGTGCCTGTATACCTAACCACCTAATATTACGTCATGGCTGATGGAAAACAAGTACGATTAGACAAGTGGCTCTGGGCTGCACGTTTCTACAAAACCAGAGCCCTCGCCGCTAATGCAGTAACCGCCGGAAGAGTTAAGGTCAATGGCGTAAGAACTAAACCCTCAAAACAACTTAATGTAGACGACAAAATTAATATCCAATTGATTCCAGTTTCATGGGATATCCAAGTCAAAGAACTCTCCAACCAACGTGTTGCAGCCGATTTGGCTAAAAACTTCTATGAAGAGTCCGATGAAAGTCAGGCTCAAAGAAATACGCTAACCGAAACACTGAAATTGGCAAAACAACTGCAAACTCCTAATTACGGAAGCCGACCAACCAAGAGGGGGCGCCAACAAATTATCCGCTTCAAACAAAATAAAAGTTAAATAACGTTGTATATCGCGACAACTTAGCAAAAAATCATAAGTAATTATACTTACGGCAAGGTTGCTACGCTACACCGTTTTAGTCGGATCAAAACATTGTTTCAAAGATTATAAAAATACAACATCGATGGTCGTGAGCGTTGCGCCAACATAGCCGAGAAGTAAATAATTCAGAAGGGGAAGAAAATGATAGATGATCGCGAAGTCGCAGTTATACCTGGAGTAAGGGCAACGATTGGGGATTATGGCGGCTCTCTTAAAGGCTCCGCCATGCTTAAAACCTAGAAAACCTCTATTAATGTTAATTAAGGTTTTTTTCAGTTTGACGCTTTACCCAGCCAACCTTACTATGCGGCATTAGGATGGATTTTTAACATACCGACCATAGTGATTGAATACCGCTATTTACGTGGAAGAAACGAGTATCCTCTTTACCATATGCCTAGAATTTTTAACTCAGAAACATGGAAAAGTCTTGAGAATTGTGGGCAAGATCCAAACCTTGCAACGATTGCAGAACTCTTTAATAAAGATCCTAGTAGACCCAAAAAATTCTCACTTGAGCTCGGTGGACTCTATCTCGATTATTCTCGAAATCAAATTAACGAAAAAACTCGAGACTTACTTTTAACTATTTGTGATCACACGCACTTAAAAGATCAAATCACAGCGATGTTTTTGGGGAAAAAAATCAACACCTCGGAAAATAGAGCCGCGTTGCATACCGCTCTAAGGTCTAGCGGTAAAAAAACCCCCGAGGGCCCACTAAAAGAAATAAGAATATCCACCGATGCCAATCTGGCACAGATGCGCATACTGTGTAATAAATTTAGAGATGGCGCACTCATTGGTGCCACAGGACAAAAGATTGATGCCGTCATTAATATTGGCATTGGCGGCTCAGACTTAGGACCTAAATTAGTATATTCAGCGCTGAAGAACCATCACGATCCACATGTTCTATTCGTATCTAATATTGACGAATCAGACTTAACTGAAAAACTGAGAAACGTTAAACCAGCTAAGACATTATTCGTAATAGCGTCTAAAACCTTCACAACAGTGGAAACGATTACAAATGCAAAAAAAGCACTATCGTGGCTTACGCAAACATTAAACGTTGACGAAGATAGTGCACTTGAGCACCATTTTGTCGCAACTACGGCAAACCCCTCTGCCGCAGAAGAATTCGGAATCAAGTCAAAAAATATTTTTCAATTCTGCGATTGGGTTAGCGGTCGCTATTCGCTTTGGTCTGCAGTTGGCCTTCCGATTGCGCTAGGACTAGGATTTGAGAATTTCGAAGCACTTCTAAGAGGCGCTGAAGAAATGGACCTACACTTTAATAGCGCTCCCTCTGCGCTTAACTTACCAATCATGCTCGCACTAGTCAGTATTTGGCATGTTAACTTTAGAAATCACTGCGCTCACGCGATACTCCCTTACACAGAGCATCTTTCATTGTTGCCAGAATACCTGCAACAACTCGAAATGGAGTCTAACGGTAAAATGGTAGACAGATCCGAGTATCCCATAAAACACACCACCGCTCCAATCATTTGGGGCGCTAGAGGAACGAACTTCCAACACAGCTTCGCACAACACCTGCACCAAAGTCCAATCGTAACCCCCTGCGACTTTATTGCTGTCGTAGACGACGCTAAAAACCATCAAAGCGTCAAACCCTTGCTCGCCAACTGCCTCGCGCAGATCGAAGCCTTAGCATTCGGCAATCGAGGCCAAAAGAGATCTGATGAAGAAACAAAGCCTTCACGAATCATTGAGGGGAATCGCCCATCCAATGTAATTATATTGGACGAATTAAATGCAAAATCATTGGGTAGCCTGCTCGCTTTATATGAACATAAAGTATTTGTTCAGGGGGTCATTTGGAACATTAATTCTTTCGACCAATGGGGCGTTGAACTTGGCAAATCGCTCGCAAAAACGATTGAGGAACAGTTAGGCTCGGATGATCAATCCAACGAAAAACTTAAGTCCAGCGCCAATCTAATAGAACGTATCAGCACGCTAAAACAAAGATCTAACTAACAATAAAGTGTTCTCGATAATATTTAAGTTCATCGATTGTCTCCTGCACATCGGCTAGGGCTTCATGCTTCCCATGCTTCACTAGCCCTTTGATTGCCTCGGGCTTCCAACGCTTAGCCAGCTCTTTCAAAGTTGATACATCAAGATTTCGGTAATGGAAATAAGATTCCAATTCTGGCATCCATTTAGCCATGAAGCGCCTATCCTGACAAATTGAATTACCACACATAGGGGATGTATTCGGGGGCAAGAACCGCTTTAAATACTCAAGCGCTGACTGCTCTACCTCGCTTTCATGACTCGTAGACATCTTGACGCGCTCAATAAGGCCACTCTTCCCATGAGTTCCTTTATTCCAATCATCCATCCCATCAAGAATATCCTCAGATTGATGAATGACCCAAACTCCACCATCATCCAAAATATTCAATTCGGAGTCAGTGATAACGATCGCCAACTCGATAATACGGTCGCGCTCCGGATTGAGCCCCGTCATCTCCATATCAAGCCAAATTAAATTTTCAGTACTTTGAGGCATAATTCATGATTATAACTATCATTGACCATGAAGTTATTCGATAAAATTCGTAACACCTAACACTAGTCAACTAATTATGATGAATAATGCATTTTCTTATGTCTTTCTGCTTTTCGTATTATCTTCAGCAAGTATAAAAGTTTGGCTCTCTATGCGCCAAATCAAGGCCGTGAAATCCCACCAAGATCGAGTGCCTACAGCCTTCTCTGAAGACATTTCTCTGGAATCTCATAAAAAGGCTGCAAACTATACAGAAGAAAAAATGAAGCTATCAAATGTTGCCACCTTTGTGGATGCGGCTTTGCTTCTTGCTTTAACATTCGGAGGCATACTGAATTGGCTTCATGACTTTTCATCGGCGACCGAATCAGGGACCATTCTGTCGGGATTATTTTTCTTTGGGCTCCTTGGTCTATTTATATCCATGGTCCAATTACCCGTTGACTTATACAAGACATTTATCCTAGAAGAAAAATTCGGATTCAATAAGATGTCTTTTTCATTATTTTTTAAAGATTTGATAATCGGGCTCACAGTCTCAGCGGTTATCGGGTCAATTTTCATCGCTGGGCTACTTTGGGTAATGGAGACGGCAGGTGTTAACTGGTGGTGGTATGCCTGGCTGCTTGCTATCACGTTCTGGTTCTTTATCCAGTATATCTCCCCAACGGTCTTAGCGCCAATGTTCAATAAATTTTCACCACTCAATAACGACAAACTAAAAGAACGTATTGAGAGCTTACTAAAGAAGTGTGGCTTTCAGTCTAGCGGGTTATTTATAATGGACGGTAGCCGCAGAAGCAGTCACGGGAATGCGTACTTCACTGGATTCGGGAAATCCAAAAGAATCGTATTTTTTGATACACTGATTAACAAACATAGCGCAGATGAAATTGAGGCTGTTCTAGCACACGAATTGGGACATTTTAAGTTGAAACACGTGTTTAAATTAACATGCTTTTTAGTTCTTACTAGCCTGGTGTTCTTTGCATTACTTAGCGCGCTTCAACAGTCAGAATTTATCCACGCAGCACTCAATCTACACGCGTTCGGCTCGTCTTCTTTGCTGTTGGCCGCTTTTTATTTTGGTCTACCGCCATTCTTGTTTCTATTTCGACCATTATTTGCAGCCTACCTAAGAAAAAATGAATTTGAAGCAGATGCGTATGCCGCGCAGCAAGCTCCCGCGAAAGATCTAATTAAAGCACTCATAAAACTCTACAAAGATAACTCGTCGACGTTAACGCCTGATAAATTATACTCAGCGTTCTATGACTCACACCCACCAGCCGCAGCACGAATTTCAAGACTTGAAGCACGTATTAATTAATTTAGCAATAACAAAAAAATGAACAATAAAATTACTCAGAATCTTATAAAACAAAAATGTAAGCCTTGCGAAGGTGGCGTAGATCCCATTCCTGAAACTCAAGTTCATCTCATGCTCAACGGCTTGTCGGGATGGAGTTACACTGAAAATCGCATTAGTAAAGAATATAAATTTAAGGATCATTATCAGACACTTGCATTCGTCAACGCATTAGCGTGGATTTCTCATCGAGAAGATCATCATCCGAATCTCTCAGTTGGATACAAAACATGCAATGTGAGCTACACAACCGATGCAATCAATGGGCTCAGCGAGAATGATTTTATTTGTGCAGCTAAAGTCGACTACCTCTTTGACTTATAAACCACTCCCATTATTCCCGCTGCATCACTAACGCAATGAAACTGTTCGTTTGAATACCGAATCGTCACAACTGAAAGGTACGATCATATCGGCTCACGGAAGGCACTACTCCGTGGAGCTAACTGATGGATTTATCATCATGGCTTATCCTAGAGGTAGATCAACGAAATATGCCTGCGGAGATGAATGCCTTCTCAGCGTAAAAGGCTCAGAGGGCAGAATCATTGCCATTGATGACCGTTCATCTATTTTTTGGCGATCCGACACCTTTAAACAAAAGCTAATCGCGGCAAACGTAACCATGATTATCTTAGTGGTAGCGACTGACCTGCCCATTAATTACTCTCTGATTACACGTTGCTTAGTTGCTGCGGAAGAACAGCGCATTTCAGTGAGGATCCTAGTTAATAAATCAGACTTGGGTGAAAACACCTCATCGAACAACTTCATCAAGCAATATAGGAGTCTCGGATACGACCCTATTGCTGTTTCCGCAATCACCGACACAAAATCGATAAAGGAAATAATTAAGGATCAAAGAATAGTACTTGTTGGCCAATCTGGGGTTGGAAAATCAACAATCGTAAATAATATTATCAGTGCGGCACACGCTAAAACGAAGTCCATATCCAGTAAGTTAAGAACTGGGAGACATACAACGACTCATGCCCAACTCTATCGATTAAACGATTCAACATCATTGATTGACTGCCCTGGATTACAATCATTCGGACTGAACCATATCAATCCACGACACCTAGCCGATTATTTCACGGAATTCCGTAATTATCTCAGTCAGTGCCAATTTTCCAACTGTACACACACGGTAGAGCCGAACTGCCATGTGATTACCGCCGTTAAAGATAAGCTTATTCTCTCTACTAGATGGGAAGAATACAAAGCGATATTGGCAGAAATAATCGGGCATTCGGTAAAAGGAACGTACCTCCTGAATCCTATCAAATTAAAAAGTCTGATATAAACAAGACAAGTACCGATAATAAAAAGCAATGCAAAACGAACGCCACTAAGATGAGTCACTCGTCAGAAAAATAAAACATGATAGCCGGAGTAAAGACATACAAACTAAACAACAAAGGTAGACTTTTTAAAAAAATAAGTTACGTGATTACCAAGATAATAAATAGAAATCCAGAAAAAAGTGCTTCAAAAAATCATGGATTACCATCTTTAACTGATCATCAAAAATACAGCTGCAAATCACCTTACTAATAAATACAAGAAATTTCACGCAATTATTTTCACGAAAGAAATTTGTTACTAAACGAAAACTATAAATTATGAAAATATACAAACCAGTATACCTTTGTATATACCATTTCAAAACGCCTATCAAAACTTAACTAGAATAAACGTTATTAGCCAGTAACCTATTCAGCTCAATATTCAAAAAATAAAATCTTATGCAGACTTCAAATTTTAAGCACGTGAATATCACAATAAATCAAAAGGTCGCTATGGTGACTATCAACCGACCAGAAAAACGAAATGCTCTATCCCCTGAGGTTCTACAAGAGGTCACGACGGCCTTTGAGACGTTACCCCAAGAAACTGGAACACACGTAGTAGTATTTACCGGAGGAGAGCAGTACTTTTCGGCTGGCTTCGATTTAAATGAGATTAGGAAGCTTGAGAAACTGAATAATGAATCCTATACAGCTATGTTTCACCGAACTTATCGGTCTATTTTGTTTTGTCCATTACCCGTGATATGCGCTGTTGGTGGCCCAGCTATAGCTGGAGGATTCGATCTTGCGATGATGTGCGACTTCCGTTACGCGTCGACAAAAGCCAAATTCGGGCAGCGTGAAATAGCGTTATCGCTAACACCAATACTCGATCCCCTTTGGCGCATCATTGGTCTAGGTAGGGCCAAGGAGTTAACACTTACTGGTCGCCTTTATGATGCACTAGAAGCAAAAGAAATTGGTTTTATCAATGAGGTTTATCCAACTGGAGAGCTGTTAGATCATGTTCTCGAAATCGCAATAAATATGGCCAAATTTGACAGACAATGTCTTATTGAAACTAAACAACTTTCAAATCAATTACTCAATCAAGATCTCGAAAGCAGCATGCGCATTCAAGAGTGGTTATTTAGGACTTATATTGGATCAAAGGAAAATCATGAACGAATTGATACTCTCCTAGAAAACCTGAAAAGAAACAAATCTTAAAAAAAATATCAATAATACTCAGTCTATGTTTAAACTCGGTCAAAAGAGATCTGGATCACGGGTCTCGATACTTATGGTATTGATTATTACCTGCATTACAGGAGGGTTGGTCTACCTTAATGCCTCGATTGATCCAAATAAAACAGAGCCACGAGCGGTAACTCCTAGAGGCCCCTTAACTGATGAAGAAAACGCAACCATATCTATTTTTGAACACGCTAAAAAATCAGTGGTTTTTATCAGTACAAAACATCGCGTTAGAGATTATTGGACACGCAATATATTTTCAGTTCCAAGCGGAACAGGCTCCGGATTAATATGGGATTCACAAGGACATGTGATCACTAATTTTCATGTTATCAAGGGTAGTAGCGAAGCTACTATCAGGCTAGAGGATGGAAGAGACTATAAAGCCAGCTTAGTCGGCGTTAGTCCATCGCACGATCTTGCGGTTCTCAAAATTATAGTCACGACCCAATCACCGCCCCCGATCCCTATTGGGGAAAGTGAGAACCTTAAAGTAGGACAAAAAGTATATGCGATAGGTAATCCATTTGGCTTGGATTGGACGCTAACAACCGGAATAGTCTCTGCTCTTGATCGCAGCCTCAGTACGGAAAGCGGGCAGAATATTGAACACCTAATTCAAACGGATGCCGCAATTAATCCTGGAAACTCAGGAGGGCCCTTGCTTGATTCTTATGGACGATTAATCGGAGTCAACACGGCTATCTATAGCCCATCAGGAGCTTCTGCTGGTATTGGATTTGCAGTTCCAGTTGATACGATCAATCGAGTTGTCCCTCAGTTAATACAACACAAAAAATACACGCCGCCAAGCATCGGTATACAGCTTGATCCTGACCTCAATAAGCGCATTACCGAAACCATGGGCATTGAGGGAGCGGCCATTCTCAGAGTTTTTCCAGGATCTTCGGCTGCAAAGGCCGGGCTTGAGGCTGCCAGACTAAGATCGGATGGTGTTATTGTCCCTGGAGATATAATTACCAAGGTCCAGGGGATACCAGTTGAGTCAATCAGCAAATATTATGGCTTAATGGATAATTTTAAAGTTGGGGAAGAAATTACACTTACAATTCATCGTCATGGTGAGAATTTAGATGTTGTCGTTAGCGTCCAAGGTACATAAATTCTCTTATACCACCGCTATAGCTCACCTTCAATTGCCACGCTCACAGGTACGACATTGAGTACATCTGATAACACACTAGGCGCAAGACTCACTAAGAAACCCCTTGCCCCACCATTTATATAAATTCTGGGCAGATCGAGAATCGATTTCTCTATGTAAATCGGCATATCCTTGCGGGTACCAAAGGGGGACGTCCCTCCAACCACATAGCCCGAATGCTTACTCGCGACGTTAGGGTCGCACGTTGTAATACTCTTTGTCCCAATCAGGCGAGCTAGACCTTTGGTAGAGACATTTTTATCGCCATGCATTAGCACAATCAGAGGCTTACTATTTTCAGTTTGCATGATAAGCGTCTTCACCACGGCATGCTCCGGAACACCCAATTCATAAGCAGAAACACTTGTCCCTCCCCGTTCCTGATAGACGTATAAGTGTTCAGCGTAGGGTACCTTATGCGCTCTCAGGAATCGAACAGCTGCCGTGACTGGTGATTTCACTTGAGTTAAACCTCCAACAGTGCGGACGCCAAAATATGTAGCATTCCAGCAGTCGCTCCCCAGATCTCGTGATCAAGATAGGGTAAACGGTAAAAACATCGTTCACCAAAATCGTCAGGGCTTGAGGAGATTTTATAATTCCCAAGGTTTAAAACAAAATCCATTGGCACTTCAAATATTGACTCCACCTCAAAAGAATCCAAAACACAATCAATAGGAGCCTCAATCCAGGCAACAAACGGAGTGACCCTAAAACCTGTTCGAATATCATATTCAGGTAACTGTCCTAATAAGTCAGAATCGTCGAGCCTTAAACCGATCTCCTCTTTTGTTTCTCTCAAAGCGGTTGTCTTCCTGTTCTCATCATCATCCGAAACCCTTCCCCCGGGAAAGCTGACCTGACCTGCATGATTTTTCAGATGACCAGTTCGTTTCGTCAATAAAATAGACAACCGATTAGCTCGATGAATAATTGGAACCAGCACCGCGGCTGAAATAGGCCTCACCTCAACAGAGTGCTTAAACATCAGATGCCCTGTATTTTCAACCATTGGCTTGAACGACGCTAATCTTTTAGATATAGTTTGACGAGTAAGCAATAGTGACATTTCCGTATTTTTTTAAATCAATCTTCAACTACACTAGTATTACATAATCTCAAATCAACAAAAATACGAATACGTTTCCAAAAATTCTGAGACATATGCCTTATGGTTTATTCACGCTTCTTAAGAATCATACTTTGCACAGCCCTTCTAGGCGCCATCGCCCAACAACAGAGTGTGGCGGGGTGCTCTACAGAAATTCGTATTTTAGGCGATGATTTGGTTGATATCAAACTGTCGCCGCAACAAACCCAATTATTAAACGATCGAATTCTGCGTGCAAAACGATATTGCTTTTATGGGGAAGAAAACAAAGCTATGGATCTCATTAATGCGGCAAGAGAACTCTCGGGTCTTCAACCAACAACCGGAGAATTCGATTGGGAAAACATACCCATTGAAGACTTAAATCGACAGCCTACAAACTAACCCACAAATCAGCTGTTCGTTGCGGCATCGACTAATACAACCCAGACATATTCACTAATCGGCTTACCACGGTCTTTGGCGTCGGTACAGTACGACCCTATTCAGACCAAGCAGTATGGGGCCAATGGAAATAACTTTTCCCACAGTGACCTTCATCAAATTTAAAGGTAATATTTACCGCATCCAGATTAGGCATAATTAATAAATTAGTCTCATCAGTAATCTGAGAATTACGAAAAATTGTCTATCGAATCTACTCGCCTAAACCGGAGTCTCCATATATCTGCCCCTCAACCTCTAATGTAGGACATCGCTCAATAATTATGTCTCTTGCAAGAGACATTTTGCTAAAATGATAAAAATTAACAGAGTAGCATCACCCGTGTATTACAATGTTTTTAACATCTTAATATGTGGCAAAGTCGCCTGAACAAACTCGACGCCATATTCGGTGAACCCTAACTTATGATAGAACCCTTTAACCGATGTGCGTGCATTCAGCACAATTTGACTTACTCCATGCACGCGGCACCAAGACTCAACGTGCTCAAAAAGCAGACGTCCCATCCCACACAACTGATACTTTTTTGCAACGGCCATCTGGCGCAACTTACCTTGCTGACCAGAGTTTTCCATTGACAATACAACGCAAGCACACAGATCTCCAGATGAATTAAAGAGGCCAAAGTGATGCTGCCTGCGTTCATTTTCTAGGTCGGAATTAGTGAGAGTCAAGCCTATAGGTGCTCTAAGTTGACGCTCCCTTAAATTGAGCATCGCCGTATATTCGACGCTCCCAAACTGTACCTTTAAAAATTGCGTGATTGCTCTCCGTTGGACACTTTGACTACTACTTTATCTTTATTTAATTTGTTTAATTTTTCAGCAGCCCTAACCCTGCCCACTGGCGGACATTTGCATCTACGACTATTAATTTAGTAATTTTTTCTCAATTTTTCTAGGATCTATCGTTAGTTGGCCTAGCCCTAAAATTTACGCGCCGAGCCAATCCTATAGTTTTTGAAACTATTTAGTCCAAATCTTTGGCTCCGGAAACATCACTCATTATTACCCAATGCACAGAAGAAATCATTTACTACATCGTAGGACCGAGAACCCAAGGCGCAAACTCATCCTCGCCATACCCCCACTGCTCGCTCTTGGTTTGATCTCCGGAAGCAACTTCGAGAATTCGATTAAATATTTCCTGACCAACCTGCTCAACTGTGCAAGTACCATCGACAATAGTGCCACAATTGATATCTATGTCATCTTCTTGCTTATTAAATAAAGAGGTGTTGGTTGACAATTTAATGCTCGGAGAAGGCTTGCAGCCGTATGCGGAGCCTCGACCGGTCGTAAAACAAGCTATATTAGCTCCACCAGCAACATGTCCTGTTACTGATACTGGGTCATAACCCGGAGTATCCATAAATACAAAACCCTTTTGAGTAACTTGTTCCGCATACTTGTACACCTCCATCATGCATTCCGTGCCGCCTTTTGCTACAGCCCCAAGAGATTTTTCTAAAATCGTTGTTAAACCACCAGCTTTATTTCCCGGAGATGGGTTATTGTTCATCTCCCCACCCAGTTTCGTCGTATAGTCTTCCCACCATTTAATCCGTTCAACCAGCTTTTCTCCAACCTTCCTCGACGCTGCTCTACGTGTCAATAAATGCTCTGCGCCATAAACCTCTGGGGTTTCACTCAAAATGGCAGTACCGCCATTTTGTACAAGAAGATCTGCCGCCGCACCCAATGCAGGATTTGCTGAGATTCCTGAATACCCATCAGACCCGCCACACTCCAGCCCAAGAATCAAATGACTCGCTGAAGCTGGTTGACGTTCGACTTTGTTCGCATCAGCTAGCATCTCCTTGATCATATCGATACCTTGTTGAACAGTCTTTCGAGTTCCACCGACCTCTTGAATCGTGAAGGCTTTTAATTGGTCACTCCTACTCAAACCTTGTGCCGCAAGCAAATTATTAATTTGATTAGCCTCACAACCGAGACCAATCAGTAATGTCGAGTAAAAGTTAGGATGTATGGCATACCCACCGAGAGTCCGTCTCAGGTATTCCATGGGCTCCCCTTCTGCCGCCATACCGCAGCCTGTACGGTGATGTATTGGCACTACCCCATCAATATTCGGATAATCCGCCATTACTTCGTCATTGAAAAATTTGGCAATCAATCGACACACATGTGCCGAACAATTCACGCTGGAAATAACACCTAAGTAGTTGCGGGTGGCGACACGCCCATCCGTTCGTTTAATCCCCATAAATGTAGCTGGATGAGGATTTAGTTCAGTGGGTACGAAGTCCTCACAAAATGCATAATCTCGCTCAAAGTCACCCATCGCCAAATTGTGCACATGCACATGATCACCCGAAATTATTGGCTGAGTGACAAAGCCAATAATTTGATTATATCTTCGCACACAGTCCCCAATGTTCAAAGACCTCACCGCTACCTTATGTCCAGCGGGTATAACCCCCGTAGTTCTGATTTTCTCCTTTAGAATTTCCGTCCCCCGCGGGAGTTCAGTTCTCGCAATCACTACATCATCCGCAGCATTTAGTCTTATTGTAAGGTCTGCCGTTTGAAGCATTGATCTACTCCTTAAGTAAGTAGTTATATGTTTGTGTTCTTATCCGACCGTGGCAATCTGAAACAGTGAAAAAACGATGCTTCTGGTGTCACCATACATTTGCCGGTTGCCTTGAAAGAGAAAAGTCACACCTTCCAAAACTTAGTCTGTTCCGCTATCTAAGCTTAGCCCCACACTATGGCACAATATTGTATCATCCCAAATCAATCATGCTAATTATGCCTTCAAATCGACTCGCTGGAAAAACAATATTCGTAACTGCAAGTGCACAAGGCATTGGGAGAGCGTCAGTAATTGCCTTTGCACAAGCAGGTGCACGCATAATTGCCACTGACGTAAATAAGGACAAACTGAGAGAATTGGCAGATATTAGTGGAGTCACAACCAAGGTTCTGAACGTTCTAGATCATGCGGCTATCCAGTCGGCAGCAGTTGAGTACGACAACATAGACGTGATCCTCAACTGCGCTGGCTACGTACATCACGGCACCATTATGGAATGTAGCCAAGAAGACTGGGCCTATTCGTTTGACCTAAATGTTAAAAGTATGTTTATGGTCACCAAATCATTTTTACCTCATCTATTAGCTAAGAAAAATGGCAGTATTATTAATATTGCCTCGGTTGCAGGATCAATCAAGGGATTCGTAAACCGCTTCGCCTATGGTGCTACAAAAGCCGCGGTAATTGGGCTCACTAAATCAATAGCAGCTGATTATGTGGCGCAAGGCATTCGTGCAAATGCCATTTGCCCAGGCACTGTCGACACACCAAGTCTATCGGAGAGAATGCAAGCCACTGGAGATATCACTGCGGCTCGAAAAAATTTCATTAGCCGACAACCCATGGGCCGGCTTGGAACACCAGAAGAAATTGCCCATATAGCGGTGTACCTCGCGTCTGATGAATCGAAGTTCATGACTGGGCAAACAATCGCGGTTGACGGCGGAATAACTATCTAAACTCATAATTAATACAGGGGGAGATCTAAATGAAACTTTTACGTTACGGAGACATTGGGCAAGAGAAACCTGGAATACTCGATTCTGAGGGGAGTCTTCGTGATTTGTCTAACACGATCTCGGATATTAACGGAGACTTCCTTAGCCGCGGCGGAATAGAGGAAATTACCAAACTGAACTTAAACACTCTACCCAAAGTCTCCGGCAACCCGCGACTTGGAATACCGGTATCTGGCATATCTAAGTTAATCTGCATTGGTCTTAATTATGCTGATCATGCCAAAGAATCTAATGCGCCGATTCCAACTGAACCAGTCGTGTTTATGAAAGCAATTAGTTCACTCAACGGACCGAACGACGATGTTAGGCTGCCTAAAAACTCAATCAAAGGCGATTGGGAAGTAGAGCTGGCTGTTGTAATCGGAAAAAAAACCAAGAACGTCAATGAATCAGATGCGCTCTCACATGTTGCGGGATACACAATATGTAACGATGTTTCCGAGCGTGAGTGGCAACTGGAGCATGGTAACCAATGGTCAAAAGGGAAAAGCTTTGACACGTTCGCACCCGTAGGACCTTGGTTAGTTACCAAAGATGAAATCACGAATCCGCACAACTTAGCGATGTGGCTAGACCTCAATGGCAAGAGGAGGCAAACAGGAAATACCAACACCATGATATTTGGTATCGAAAAATTAATTTCCTATCTCTCATACTTTGTGACGCTACATCCCGGCGATATTATTTCTACCGGCACACCTCCAGGAGTTGGCATGGGAACCAAACCTGAGCCCGTATTCCTAAAGATTGGAGATAAAATGCGGCTTGGTATCGATGGCTTAGGTGAACAGAAACAAGCTGTTGTAGCCGATCGATAAAATGTAACCGTCAAGCATTTTGAAACCTCACCCCCCCGAAAGGCTTAAGACACCCCATAACTCTCAACTTTTTTTCATTCAAAAGTTGTAATACTTGCTAGGCTGAGCTAAGACGTGAATAAAGTTAAAGCATCAAAAAGCTATTAAGCTCAATGAGTACAGTACTTGAAGATCCACACAGACTATGTACCGCACCGATGCTTGATTGGTCAGATAGGCACTGCCGGTTTTTATTCCGACTATTTGCACCACACGCAATGCTCTACACCGAGATGGTCACCACTGGAGCAATTATCCATGGGGATCAGAAACGTCATTTAGACTTTTCTGAGGAAGAACATCCACTTGCGCTGCAATTGGGTGGGAGCGCTCCAGAGGAACTAAAATACTGTACAACACTCGCATCTCGTTGGAGCTACGACGAAATCAATCTCAATTGTGGATGCCCCTCTGAGAGCGTTCAAAAAGGTAACTTTGGCGCTTCGCTAATGCTCAAGCATGAATTAGTTGCTCAATGCGTAAAATCTATGAGCGAGGCAACAAATATTCCCATCACAGTCAAACATCGCTTGGGCGTCGATGATTATGATAGCTATGATTTTGTTTCTCAATTTGTCGGGACAATACGCGATGCTGGTTGTACAACCTTTATCGTCCATGCACGTATTGCCGTTTTAAAAGGACTGTCCCCTAAGAAAAATCGTGAAGTACCTCTGCTTAACTACGAATTTGTCTATAGACTGAAGCAAGAATATCCGGATTGCACATTCGTCATAAATGGCGGACTAAACGAACACACTGAGTTCGACTCTATTTTGAAAAAAGTTGATGGTGTCATGATTGGGCGGGCCATTTACCATTCTCCTGAGCTCCTAGGGAAATTAAGTCAATCCATTCATGGAAGTGCTACTCAAAATCTAGACAACATCATGTTACGAATACATAACTACGCTGTAGATCAAGTTCGCAGCGGTATCCCATTAAAATCAGTTACCAAACATCTTATGGGTCTCTTTCATGGTCGCAAAGGGGCGAGAATGTGGAGGCGCGCCCTTTCCAATCCAAATCATCTAAAACACAATGATCCAGACTTAATTATGCGCGCCTACCAAGAAGTTTATTAACGCGCTCTCCCTCTCAAAGATGCAGGAGTACCGGGCAAATCGATACGTGTCCCACCATCAATTAATTTTTGACTTTCCATCGACGAGCACAGGAACTTTGCCACGAGGGTTCATTGTTAGGAAAGATTCTTTTTTAAAGTCTCCATTTTGGACCGAGAGGTTGATTCATTGATATTGCAAACTCTTGTGCTCTAGAGCCAACCAAACACGCCAAGCATAGGGAGACCCTGATAAATAATAGAAATCAATCATATTTATTCTTACGGAAATAGGTTATTTTCCACTTATGCTGATAACTAAACCTAACATAAAATGGCCTAATGTCCCAGACGTTTATAACTGGCTAACACTGGACAATCGGGGTAATTGGCTGATCAAAAGAGAAAAAATACATCATCAAGGATTAATAGATTTTATTAATGCACACTATACAGAGGATAAAACAGGTAGGTGGTTTTTCCAAAATGGTCCACAAAGAGTATTTGTATCACTTAAATACACACCTTACGTACTGTCTATTGGATCGGACGATACATCAATTCATTTCAAGACACAGACCAATGAAGTTATCCCAAGCCTCGATCAATTGTGGCTTGATAATCATGGTCGAATGCTCGGATCTTGGAACCGGCATATCGGACTAATCTCTGACCGAGACCTACCTATGCTGATTGAGCATTTGGCGCATAAAAATAAACCCTACGATCCAATCAACGCAAGTGATTTAGAAAAGATTCTAAAATCAACTTTGTCAAAAGGTGAAACGCCTTTCATTACGCTACTTAATCAAAAACGATATGACATCGCTTTTATACACGAAGACGAGGTGCATCACGCGTTTCACTTCAATCCGCATCCGACGCCACCAGATGGCTCTGCCGAATGTTAAATACAGTGACTTATAAGATATCCGCAATCGAATATTTTATAAGGAAGCCTCTCTAACAATATCCTTTAAGAGGTCATCAATTTGCTGGAGTACTTCCCGAGTTTTATCATCTGCAACATTTCGAGCAATGCGTTTAAACGCCACATAGGTAATGTGCGGCTCTCCGTACAGGGTGTAGACCGAAATTGCATAAGGACAAAAAGCTAGAAACGCTGGTGCAAATTCCGCCATACGCCTTGAATACAGAGCGCTACAAAACTCCAGTACCTCAGCATTTTCGTAAATTGTTTCGTTTTCCCCCAAATCCTTACCTGTACGAAAAAGCATACCGCCGACATCAGACACATGATCAACCACAAGCCCTTGACTCTCAACAGCGAAGATTACTCTGTCCCTCACATCACTAAACGCACCCCCTATCGGTACGACCGTTACAAGCTCTGCAACATCATTCGCATTGGAAGTGGTCGAAAAAAGGGCCGATACATAAATAACAAAAATTGTTAAATAAATTTTGTTTCGCATTAGCTAGCTGAATTGAAATTACCGTAAACTGAGTCTAACGTAATTTACTGGCTAACTCAAACATGCGACAAAATAGGGAAGGCAATCCCGACCTGGGACCAGCCCTTAGATAAACTCGCAGATCAGCAGCTAAATAAAAATTGAATACCAATCTGCGAGTATCGAGGACTAGCCGAGTCGGTTACCAGCGACCGGAAATGGCCAAGCTGCGGGCGCAGCCATAGAGCGTGGTGCTGCAGCTGTTCTTCTAACTGGCTTTTTAGCTGCTACTTTCTTAGCTGCTGGCTTTTTCTTAGCCGCTGCCTTTTTCTTAGCTGCTGGCTTTTTCTTAGCTGCTACTTTCTTAGCTGCTGGCTTTTTCTTAGCCGCTACCTTTTTCTTAGCTGCTGGCTTTTTCTTAGCTGCTGGCTTTTTCTTAGCTGCTGGCTTTTTCTTAGCTGC